>NZ_DAOMQT010000062.1:0-23926 GCF_035445465.1 Agriterribacter sp. | reverse complement strand
TTGCCAGTAACAACATAAAAGGACTGATAAACTGATTTACCAGGATCATCAACGGGCTGATTTTCTTTCCGGATTCAATCCGGTTATATCCAAAAAGCTGAAGCCGGCGGGCAGCTTCTGCTGACGCCAATCCGTGTTCCGAATCAGCATGAAGCTGGTTTAGAGCAGTTTCATGATTTATAGCCCATGGCGTTTTTATCATTATAATTTCCGGAATCGGCATAAAGATTATGTTACATGATTAACTGGTTTGTGATTTATCTTTCCTACATATCCATTCCTTCCATTCCAGGCATTCCAGTACCCTTTTTTAATATTAAAGCACTGTTAAGTAAGTAAGCGCCATTGGTTACTATTAATTCGCCTTCTTTTAAACCACTAAGCACTTCTACTTCTTTTTTGTTCTGAATGCCCAATTGAATCATCCGGTTTTCATACGTTCCTTTTGCTGTCTTTACCCAGGCAGAAATCATTTCGCCAACCACAATCGAGCTCTTCGGAATCACCAGGGTCTTTTTCTCATTTCTTTTAATATTTATATAGGCCATCATTCCAGGTCTCAATTTATTAGAAAGATTTTCGACCTGGAATCTCACGAGGCTTATTTTACTGTCAGCTTCTAAGCTTGGGTTATCAAATACGGGCACAACCTTAAACACTTCTCCGGGCAAGGCATCAAACTCTGCGTGTATGGCTGCCCTGCCATCCAACCACTTCAATTCACTGACATACATTTGGGCCTCTATCCAAAGTCGTGACATATCTGCTATACGAAACATGGCTGTACCTTCTTCTACATATTGCCCTTCGCTTACAGGCAACTCCGTTAAGGTGCCGGAAACCGGGCTGTAAAAGGTAATCAGGGGTAAGGCTACACCGGATTTCTCTATTTGCTCAATTTGAAAGTTGGTTAGTCCCAGTAAAAACAATTTTCTTTTGGCCGCTTCAATAATCTGATCAAACGAGGCCTGTAAATCAGATGGGCCCGCTTTCATTTGAATGGCAGTCAACAATTCATTTTCGTATGCTATAAGCTCCTCACTATAAATGGCATAAATTGGTTCCCCTTCCTTAATGTATTGCTGCGGATTTCTTACAAATAATTTGTCAAGCCTTCCACGAATACGCGAAGTAATTACAGTGATTTTTCTTTGATCAAAATTAGCAGTGCCCAATACCGTAGAAAATTCTGCCATTGATTTTGTCCTGACGCTATCAATCCTAATATTAGCATGCTTTTCATCCTGGTCGGTAAGAGATAATATCTCTTTACCAGAGGAATCAGTTACGGCATGTGCCCCCGAATGTTGCTCCTGATCAGCGACCTTCTTGTCATTTGTACAAGCAGTCATCAATAATATTCCCGACAAAACCATGATCCCAATCGCTATGGTAAATACATTTTTCACTTTCATAATTTAATATTGTATTAAGGTTTCACTATCTGCCAGGTAGCCTGCATCTTTGGCAACAAACTCGGTACTGTTCAATCCTTTTAATACTTCAATGTATTCGTTACTTCGGTTGCCGATTTTTATAGCTCTTGCCTGAAAAACGTTGCTGCCATCTTTAGTTGTTGCTTTTAAAACCCACACAATTGCGGTGCTTCCCAGATAATAAACGCTGCTTGCCGGTACGGTGAGGGAGCTGGAATTAACTAAAGCACTGGCCCTGATGAGAGAGTTTTGTTTGAGCTTACGATTTGGAGTGGAAAAATATAACCGGACTTGCGTAAACTTTTGAGCGCCCCTGTAAACCGGTTCTACCATTTGGACAACTGACCGAAAGGTCTGGCCTGGGAAAAGTTCACTTTCTACTACCACATCTAATCCGGGTTTAGCTATCTTTTCGTTTTCATGTGAAAAGGCAACGATGCCCCATACCGTTTGGAAATCATTGATCCAAAATACCGTTTGATCTTTACTAACATACATTCCTTCCCTGATAGAATTATCATCTAACGAAGTACTGGCAGTACCTGTGGATGCAGAGGCCGCTCCGCTATTCATTCCACTACCCATGCCCCCTTGCGTGCTTGGAGCACTCATGCCGCCACCGCCTGGCGATGGATTAAATAGCACATACCCTTCAAAAGGACTGTATATGGATATGGTAAATGGGGCAGTAGGGTTTTTATCAATTAGAGCAATTTGGGCATTGGATAGACCAAGCAGTAATAACTTTTGTTTTGCTTTTTCCATCAATTCCCGGTCGTTACTTTTTTGGCGTATATAAATGTATTCCGAAATATATGTGTTTAAGTCCGGGCTATATATTTCCATTATTTTTTCTCCTTTCCGTACATACTGATAATTGTATTTTACGAAAAGGCGTTCAATACGTCCACTAATACGCACAGAAATTTTCCGGTTTCTCCTTGGGTCAAACGTGATGTATCCTTCTCCGTTAATTGTAAATTGTTGCATACTGTCTCTCACAGGTACAGCCGATTGCTTTGAAATAACACTTTGGTTAGCGGGCAGGGCACTCAAGTACATTTCATCAAGTGTATCCAGACCTTGCCCGATATTCATCTGTTGATGTCCGTCAGCTTTTTCATTTAAATGGTCCATATTAGTATGGCCTTCCATCTTTGAATTTTTACTCATTCCAACCATGGTATCGGTTTCAGTTGCATGGTTTCCTGCATGTTCCTGTTCGTTCCGCTTCGAATTGCAGGAAGCCAGTAACAGCAACAAGATGAAACCAAGTCCAGCAATTGAATACCGCCTGATCGTATATAGAATATTTTTTTTCATGACTTATTTTATTTCCCGTTGGTATTCGTATTCTGATTGAATGGTAAATACCTGTGCGAGTTTATCAATGCGTTCCATTTCTTTCATCAGCAGCATGTTCCAGGCATCCAGCAACACAAAAAAATTACCGGTGTTCTGACGATAGGCAAGCAGGTTACTTTCAAGATTTTTCCGGTAAGCGGGTAAAATGCTGATGTCAAAATTTTTTAGCTGCCGGTTTTCATAGTTGAGCATCGTAATTTTTTCGCGGATCATTTGCGTGGTCATCAATCGCATGGTTGATCGTTCATTTTGCATGGCTTCAATGTCGAAGCTCATGGAACGAACTTCAGACTTATACATTCGCGACGACCAGGGAACAATGGGTATGGTAACCATACCCATTATGGAAAATTGGTTAGGCATACCAAACATTTGCCCGTGAGAGAACTGGATACCAAAATCAGGCTTCGAACCTGTGGCAGCCAACCGAATGCTGCTTTGCATGGAACGTATCCGGCTTTCAATTGCAAGAATATCGCTACGGTTAAGAAACGTAGTATCATTGATATTCAGAAAATCGGCCTGATAATCTGTTGTCTGTAAAAGCGAATCAATTACAAACGGGGTGTTCACATCCCTGCTTAGTAGCGTATTAATCCCGATAGTACTTTCGGCAACCTGTGAAAGCAACATGGTTTCCATATTTTTCAATTCGCTAAGAGAAGCTTCGGCTTTAAAAATGGAAGGCAGATCAGACTGATTGTAAACATATTTATCGCGAGCTGTTTTGATAAGCATCTTTAATAGTTCTTCATAATCACTTACCAGTTTTAATTTCCTTTCTGCAGTGAAACGGCGATAATAGTAAAGCCGGGCAGTATAATGAAGAACATTCTTTTCCCATTCGGCTTCGTTGCTGGATATGTCCTGCTGCGAGAGAATATAGTCTCTTTTCGCATTGAGTTTGGCAGCGTTTGGAATCATTTGTTCAACAGAAAACATGAAGCCGGCCTGGTTCATCGGAGATTTTTCACTGATCATACCTAACCGATAGGGAAACTTGTCAATTGCTACTGAAAGAGTGGGCGGCATCCAGCTCCTGGCGCCTTCGGCAAGCGCTCTTATGCTACTGATCCGGTTTTGATAAACTCGTAATAGCGGATATGATTTATCAATCCCTTTGAAAATATCCGGAAGAGAAAGACGAACTGTATCCTGTGCTTTGATTGAACTAACTGTAACCAGCAGGCTAAGAAATATTGATATTATAGTCTTTATTTTCATATAAGCTGTTTATTCACTTATTTGCATAATCTCGAGCTTTCCACTCCTTTTTAATTCCCATTCTTTTACCAGGTTAAAAATGACCGGCAGCACTATCAACACAAAAAGAGTAGCGGATATTAACCCAAATACAAAGGGAATGGTTATGGGTTTCATTACGTCGCTTCCTGTGCCTGTTGATACCAGCACCGGTATCAGACCAAGGATATTAGCAAGAACAGTCATGAGAAGTGGGCGTACTCTTTGTGTAGCCCCGAAAAGAATAGCTTCCTTAAGCACAGGAAAACTAATGGCTTGTGGATTGTTCCCTTTTTCCTGTACCAATTTTTTAACTGTATCATTGAGATAAGAAATCATGAGAACACCGGTGCTTACTGCTACGCCAAAAAGCGCAATAAAACCAACCGCTACTGCCACAGAGAAATTAACATTATAATAGTACAAAGAGTAAACACCCCCAATCAGCGCTACCGGAATACTAACAAAAACCATGAGCACAGCCTTGTAAGAGTGAAATGTAATAAATAAAATGAAGGCTATTATCAGTAAAACGATGGGTATGATGATGCTTAATCGTTGGTTGGCCCGCACCTGATTTTCATACTGTCCGCTCCACTCAATATAATAACCTTGTGGCAACTTTTTAAAAGTTTCATCAATCCGTTCTTTAGCATCTTTTACTACACTTCCCATATCCCTTCCCCGAACGTTAAAAAGTACAGTGCCTCTCAACATAGCGTTTTCAGAACTGATCATGGGCGGACCTTCTGTAATTTTTACATTCGCAACTGCTGAAAGGGGAACTACACCATAATTCATAGTTTGAATTGGAATTCGTTCAATTTCATCAATATCATTGCGGTATTCCTGCGCTAACCGAAGGTTAACATTAAAGCGTTCCCTTCCTTCCACGGTTGTAGTCAGGATCATCCCACCCAAAGCGCTCTCTATTACCATGTTTACATCATCCACGTTTAAACCATAGCGGGCTATGTCTCGCCTGCGTATTTTTATATCGAGATATTTGCCCCCGGTAAGTTGCTCTACATACAAATCTGCCAAACCTTCAATTCCTTGTATCGTGTTTTCGACCTGACGGCTAAGATTGTATATGCTGTCCAGGTTTTTGCCGTATATTTTAATTCCAACATCTGTCCGGATACCAGTAGAAAGCATGTTTATCCGGTTTATTATAGGCATGGTCCATCCAACACTGACACCTGGTATTTGAACTTTTTCATTCATTTCAGTAATCAACTTTGCCTTGGTCATGTTTTTACGCCACTGATTTTTAGGTTTTAAAATCACCATCGTTTCAATCATACTGATAGGTGAGTTATCAGTGGCTGTATTTGCCCGGCCTGCTTTTCCAAGTACATTCTCCACCTCCGGGAAACTCTTAATAATTTTATCCTGTAATTGCATAATTCTTTTGGCTTCGGAATTAGAAACATCCGGAAGTGTTACAGGCATAAACAGCAAAGAACCTTCATCAAGGGGTGGCATAAATTCTGACCCCAGGTTAGTTACTAATGGAATACTTCCAATCACCAGTGCCAGGCATGCAGCCAAGACAGTTTTGCGCCAGTCAAGACAAAAACGGGCAACGGGTTTATAAAGGGTTACAAATAAGTTAGAAACAGGGTTACGGCTCTCCGGTATAAGCTTACCTTTCATGAACGTCCGCGTTAACATGGGAGCAACGGTAATAGCAAGGATAGCAGCGCCAATAAGTGAAAATGTCTTCGTCAGAACAAGGGGGCTAAACATTTTAAATTCCTGCCCGGTGAGGAATAAAATTGGCGCAAATGAAATGATCATAATGATGACTGAAAAAAATACCGAGCGCCCTATCATTTTTGATGATTCTTTGATAATTTCAACTCGCTCTTCATCGGAAATTTCATTTGTATTGCCGATCCGCTCCTTTACTTTTATTATTTGTTCTGCTGACATACTAATCTTTGGTTTGAGTTTTTAAAACACGGTTTGTTAGAGAACGGTACGCATTTTCAGCCATTACTATCCCAGGGTCAACTACATCACCGATGGCAAGAGCAATTCCACCCAATGACATGATGTTAGAGGTTACACCAAAAAGTTGCATAAGGATAAACCCTATAAGTACGGATAAAAGGATGCAGGCAATGGCAATTAAACCACTACGGATACTGAATAAGAAAATAATTACGACAATGGAAACAATCACGATCATTTGCCATAATGATTCGGTCAACGTATCAATAGATGCGAGAATCAAATCACTTCGATCATACGCAGTTTTGAATTTAACACCGGCAGGTAAGCCTTTTTCCACCTCCTGCATCTTTACTTTAGTCCGCTCTATTACATCCCTGGCATTTTCACCAAAACGCATTACTACAATCCCACCTACCACTTCACCTTCACCATTTTCATCCACTATTCCCAATCTTAAATCAGATGACATTTGAACTTCGGCAACATCACTGAGCAGAACGGGAATTGACTTGTATGTACCAATGGAAATATCTCTTATATCTTCAAGTCCGGTAATATAACCTTGTCCACGGATCAGGTATCCGGTGGAATTCATTTCATAAAGACTGCCGCCTACATCACGGTTATTTGCAGTAACAGCACGGGTAATGTCCATTAGTGGTACGCCATAATAAATAAGCTTATGAGGATCGATGGTTACCTGGTAAAGCTTTTGAAACCCACCAAAAGAGGCTACTTCACTTACTCCATCCACATTCTGCAATGCAAATTTCACATACCAGTCCTGCAACGCCCGAAGTTCGCCGAGATTATAACCATCTCCATCCAATGTGTACCAAAATACATGACCTAAGCCTGTTCCATCTGGTCCCAGGGTAGGGGTAACACCTTGCGGCAAAAAACGCTGCGCATAATTTAGTCGCTCAAGAACGCGGGTACGGGCCCAGTACTCATCAACGCCATCATCAAACACTACAAAAATGAAACTCATGCCAAACATCGAAGCGGCCCTGATAGATTTGATTTTAGGTATTCCCTGTAAATTGGAAACCAGTGGATATGTAATCTGGTCTTCCATGATCTTTGGATTACGGCCCATATACTCTGTGTAAACGATCACCTGATTTTCGGAAAGATCAGGAATTGCATCCACCGGCATGTTCTTAATGGAATATAATCCGCCTATAGCGATCATAACTATCCCTAACCAGACAAAAAACCGGTTATTAATTGACCAGGTGATAATTTTTTCGATCATTTCATCTGCATTTAATGTTTGATGTAAGCATGTACCTGAACGGTTATTCGTAAAAGGATTTCAAGTTTTGTTGTTATTATTAAAGCTATTGCCATCCAACCTTTAAACACCGGATTAATCTTTGGACAGTCACTTAATTCATATCATTCTTAATTATCCAATTCAACTTGTACATTTTATGAAACCGGTCATAATCATGCAATTCCTTATCAGTTTTGAACTGAGCATCCAATGCATCATGAAACTTATGATTGTCAGGAAATGCTGCTTTAAGGTTTGCTTTGGTCAGAGACTGTGGTGCAGAAGATGCATCTGTACTGAAATAATATATTGCTGGATATTTTCCAGCTTCCTTGGGGGAGTGGGAAGTGTGTGTGTATACATAAATCAGTAAACCCGCACCAGGATTAAGTATCTTATATTCTTTATTATCTACAAATCTGAATTCTTCCCCTTTGGTACTTCTGTAGCCATACGTTTCACTTTTGAGCAAAGTGTAGGTTTCGCCGGCATGTATAACTTTTAATTCAGCGTTATTAAAAAGCAGATTGTTCTTTATTTTGTGTTTTTCGGTTTTGTAATTGATAGCGTATGACAACTTTCTTTGTCTGAAATCGTCAGCAGTTTTATAAACGCCGCTACTGTCTTTTTGGGCCATTGCTGTAGAAAGTGCAAGGACATTTATTGCCAGCATAATGGCATAATTTAACTTTTTCATCTGTTTATATTTTAATGTATGTTGAAATTGATGGTTAGGATTTTATCAACATTCATCTGAATGACGTATGATGAAGATGATGCGAAAATCTTTTAGTTTAGAAATCAAGGCGCATGATTGTCCATTTTTTATTCGACATGAAGATGGGAGGACGAATACGGTTTAGAAACACCTTTAGCCCAACATAATGCCGGGCATGTACCTATAAGAAACAATTATATTCTGAAAACGCAGATACGAATAAAAAGAGGTAAATTTTGTCCTCGTGGAGGTGCTTTTGCAAACGGATGTTCTTCCATTAATGAAGGAACATATATGGATGTTAATTCAAAAGAAGTGTAGATTAGAGCATCGGATGTAAACTGCGGTAATTGATAAGAAACATTAGAAGTTTTTTGCTCTTTATCAATTTTTAGAAGCTGTTGTTCGTCTTTGCAGCAACCGTTGTTTTCGCTGTCTTTCATGCCGCAATTAGAGCAAACTTTATCTTTATTATGTGATAAGCCCAATTCAGTCAATTCTCCCATGCAATAATGCATGTTTATCATTACACCGGAAGATGTAACAATGTATAGAATGGCTAATATGAAAACAATAACTTTCTTCACCAAAGTAAAAATAGTGAGTAAAGGTATAAATACTATTTACATGTTTAATATGATATTGATCATATTAAACAGTGACTCTCGCCACTATTCTAATAAGAATTATAAAGATTTGTTTGAAGCAAATCAACGTATGTTTGTCTTAGCCAAGTTGCCTTCGTATTCTGTTATGAATTGCAGAGACTTTGAAGGCAGATAATGAGTGAAGTTGATAGTGGCTCTGAGGGCCTTTGGGATCAATCATTTTATTTCCCGATTATCCTGAAGTTGATTTCCGATAAAATGGGCACTATTTCAACTTCAACATTTTGGCATTTATGGCAACGATCACAGTACTTAAACTCATCAACACTGCACCCATTGCCGGACTAAGCATAAAATTTGGGTAAAGAACTCCTGCTGCCAATGGAATGGCAATGACGTTATAACCAACAGCCCAGATAAGGTTCTGTATCATTTTACGGTAGGTTTTTCTGCCAAAGTCAATCATTTGCACTACATCTTTCGGGTCGCTGTTTACAAGAATAATATCGGCTGTTTCGGCTGCTACATCTGTTCCGCTGCCAACTGCAATGCCTACATCCGCCGCCGCTAAAGCCGGTGCATCGTTTACTCCGTCGCCAGTCATGGCCACTACTTCACCTTTGTTTTGAAACTCGGCTATTTTCTCCTGTTTCTGGTGTGGCAGTACATTGGCCAGATAGCCATCCATGCCCAATTTATTAGAAACTGCAGCAGCTATCTTTTCGTTGTCTCCTGTAAGCAGAAATGATTTGATATGCATTTGCTTGAGTTGCTCTATGGCTTCGGCTGAAGTTTCCCTGATTGTATCTGCCAATGTAACGATGCCCACGGGTTCGGCATCAATCATCAGGAAATTGACTGTCTCTGTGTTCTGATCAATTTCCGAAGGTATCGTTGGAAGCTCCATATTTTCTTGTGCAAAATAATTAGGGCCCGCCGCAACTACTATCTTACCGTTAACCGAACCGGACACACCGATACCCGGCATGTAGGTGAAACCGGAAGACTGCCATAGTTGCAAATTCTTTTCTTTCAATTTTTTCAACATCCCCCTGGCAATGTAGTGTTCTGAGTGTTGCTGAATAGCGGCAGCATACTGTAATATTTCATCGCTGCTGTATTTATCTGAAATGCTGAACACTTTCTGCACTTCATGTGAACCTTTGGTAAGTGTGCCGGTCTTATCGAAGATGATGGTGGTAAGCTTTCTTGCATCTTCAAACGCCGTTCTGTTTCTGATGAGCAAACCATGCCTGGCTGCCGCCGTAGTAGAGATAGCAGCTACCAGGGGAATGGCAACGCCTAAAGCATGTGGACAGGATATAACCATTACTGTTACCATTCTTTCCAGTGCAAAAGCCAAATCGTTGTTGATATACCAAACTATGAAAGTGGCAACGCCTACCACAATAGCTGTGATTGTAAGCCATTTCGCAGCTTTATCAGCAAGGTTTTGTGTTTTTGATTTTGCATTCTGTGCAGCTTCTACCATGGTAATTACCTTGTTCAGATAGCTATCCTTACCTGCGCCTGTAACGCTTACTTTCATTGAGCCACCACCATTAACTGCACCAGCTATTACTTTGGCATCTTTTTCTTTTTTCACGGGCACACTTTCGCCGGTTAACATGCTTTCATCTACAAATGAATTGCCTTCTGTTACTAAACCATCTGCCGGTATTTTTTCACCGGGCTTGATGATGACAGTATCTCCTTTCTGCAACTCCTGTATGTTTATGTCTGTTACCTCCCCATTTCGCTCCACATGCACATTTGAAGGAAGCAAGGCGACTAAAGACTGCAAAGCGTTTGAAGCTGCCATTGAAGACCTCATTTCTATCCAGTGTCCTAACAACATAATGTCAATCAGAGTTGCCAATTCCCAAAAGAAATCCATGCCCGGCAAACCAAATACAATAGCAACACTGTAAACAAATGCAACGGTGATAGCCAGCGCCACCAGTGTCATCATGCCTATGGAGTTGTTTCTTATCTCAGTTACCAGCCCTTTCAAAAAAGGCATCCCGCCATAGAAATAGATTATGGTCCCCAACGCAAGCAAAACATATTTATCGCCCTGAAAGCGGATGCTGAAATTCAACCAATCCTGTATCATGTGAGAAAGCAAGAGCACAGGTATGGTTAGTATTAAGCAGATCCAAAAGCGTTTTAAAAAGTCATGCGTATGATGGCCGGCATGTTTATCATGGGCAGAATGATCATCATTCCCTTTAGAACCATTGTTGTCGTCAGTTTTCGTTGCAGCATGATGATGCTGATGGTCTTCCGGCTGCTTATGACTATTTCCGTGCTGGTGATTGTGTTGATTTGAATGTTCCATAAACTGGTTATTTTAAGCGTTTGCTGCGTTTTATAAGTTATTAAGTATAAAGTTAACCCGCTCTTCCGGTGATGATACAGGCACATGAATGACCGGGGAAGGTAAAGATGTGTAAACATCTACCAATAATGAATGTAATTCTTTTTGTGCTTCTTCATCTTCTGTACGGGCATAATCTTTTACAAAAGGCAGCAAATCCAGAATGAAGATTTTTTTATAGGATGCTGTTTCCATTGCTTTGGTAAGCCGCTCGTCAACTTCAAGGTTTAAAAAGTGGTAATAGGCCAGGGCATCCGGAATTGCCCTGTCTAAAAACACCATTTCATCGGCAGATAGTATTGCTTCCTGTTCAATTTGCATCTCAAGAATGCCTGATTGAAATTCCCTTTGATTGCTCCGGATTTCTTCCACGGTTCTTCCGCCCTGGTGCATGGTATCAATGTAATGCCTCGCATGTTCAATAGTTGTCTGGTAACCTCTTTCGCTAAGCATGTTTACAGTGGTTGTTTTTCCGGAACTTGGTCCGCCGGTTATCACATACCAGTTATTGGAATTACGCTCCTGGGATACTTGCTTCATAGTTTTCTTGTTTTTTAAAGATAAGGTTCTACTATTTTAATGGCAGAACCTTATAAACGGGTCAGTGGCTAGTCTTTCCAGCCGATTTAATATCCGCATCTAAAATTTTCTTGTTTTCAAAGTATTCATCCTTTGAAATTTCGCCGGAAGCAAAACGTTTTTGCAAAATGTCAAGGGGGCTGTCCTTTTTAATCCTTGTTTTTCGAACAGGTTCGAAAAACCCAAAAATGCTGAAAAGAATAATGACCCAAATGAACCACCAGATAAGGTGCATTCCCCAAAAGTGATAACCGTCGTGAAACATAATTTTAAGTTTTTGTGGTGAAAAAATATAATTGATTCATTAAATATAATTTTTAATGTTGTTTATAAAGTTTCCCGCTGTGCAACCTCATTACTGTTCTTACATAATTCCTTTGCTTCCTGTAGTATAGCTTCATGTTTTGTCTGCACAATTGCCGCCAGCTTCATTAGGTCAGGGTTATTTAAGATGTTCTTACAGAGAACTATATCATTACTTAACAGGGCCTGTTTTTCCTTTTTAGTTAATGAAGTAAGAGCCGTTACTGGATAAAGTCCCGTTTTATCAATTAAATTATTCAGGCTATTGCCCTTCGGATAATTCCAGCCAATCAACTTTAAACCGGCACATGTTCCATACTGGATGGCATCCGTTGTAAACCTGGTATTGGTTACCACCCATCCCTGGTGTAGTGTGTTATTTTTTGATGCACTATCAGTAAAGCCTGCTTCTACATCTTTAAACCGGGCATGTATATACAAAGGGATTTTTACATTGCATAAAGAGCCCTGTTGCTGATGGAATTTACACTCCACCATTTCATGTTGGTTCTCTTTTTCGGCTATCACGTCCACCTCATGTTGAACACAGGCGCCTTGTAGGATAACTCCTGTTTGAACGCTATAACCCATGTTCTGTAGAATAGCAGCGAAGTATTTTTCAAAAGGAAACCCTGACGGACCTAATTCCATTATAGCATTTTTAAGCTTGTATTTACCTGCCTTTGGCGGTGAAACTTTTTTCAACAATCTGAAAGCGTTTTTGAAAATCGTTTTCGTCGAAATTCCCGGATGCAGAAGCGGTTTAACTGATGCTAAAATTTTTTCAGCCTGTTCTTTTGTGGCTCCTGCCTTTGTCAAAGAACGCATCAGTTTTTCAGGAGCAAAGGGTACAAGTTTTCCCGAAGCTTTTGTGATTAAGATATTTGCTTTGATCGTCATTAAAGGTTAATTGAATTGCCGGTTGTTTTTAATTGAAAATGTACATTCATATTTATATAGTAACAGAAATGAGTGTTGCAAATAACCTAATTTTTATTTCGATGTTTTTTTATTTTTGAGTTATCAGCCGTCAAATGAATCCTCATTTCTCCACCTTTTCGAAATCAATATTGGTATGATTAAAATCCACCGCTAATCAAAAAGGGAACAAAATTTAATTTGCTTATTAACATATTCCAATCAAAGGTCCCAATATTTGCCCTGCATTATTCACAGAAGCCTGTACCGACAAGTTTTTAGCTGAATGGCTACCACCTGTTATCGAAATTAAAGCGCACAATTGAGGTACTATCATAGCGCCTCTAACTACAAAAAGAACAATACCATACTCTTTTTTTCACCTTCCCATTGGAATATAGCTGTGGTCACCGTGATCCATACCTGCCTTGTGGTCATGCATGGTTTTCTCAGCAGGATGGGTTAGTATGGCTTCTTTTTCATCTACTGGCCCTTGGCGGCTTATACCTTCATTATGATGATGGTGTTGATGAGTGTCGTAGTGGTTATGTTTGTTGTTATCCATTATGAAGATTTATATGCGTTAAACAAATTAAGTGGTTTTTGTGAAATTGTATTGGGTCTGTTACTATTTCCTTTTTTATATCTTTAATTTTTCCATTGCCAATCTTTTACTTCGGGCATATCCACCCCATGTTTGCGGATATAGTATGTATGCTTTATCAGAGTATCCTGCATTTCCTGTTTCAAATGTGCAGCTTTATCACCCAATTGCGGTAGTCTGTTTATTACATCTTCCACCAGGTCAAAACGGTCCAATTGATTTAATACCGTCATATCAAACGGTGTGGTTATAGTGCCTTCCTCCTTATAACCCCTTACGTGAAAATTCTTATGATTTGTTCTGTTGTAGGTGAGCCGGTGTACGAGCCAGGGATACCCGTGAAACGCAAAAATAACAGGTTTGGATTTAGTGAATAAGGCATCAAAATCTTTATCGCTTAATCCATGTGGATGTTCTCTTTCCGACTGTAGTTTCATGAGATCAACCACGTTCACTACCCGTATTTTTAAATCAGGTAATTTCTCTCTTAAAATAGAAACCGCAGCCAGGGTTTCCAACGTGGGCACATCGCCTGCACAGGCCATCACTACATCGGGTTCCGTTCCTTCATCATTGCTTGCCCATGTCCAAATGCCGATTCCTCTTGTGCAATGAATGACTGCTTCTTCCATAGAAAGCCATTGAGGCGATGGATGTTTGCCCGCCACCACTACATTCACATAATGGCGGCTACGCAGGCAATGATCCATCACCGATAAAAGACAATTGGCATCAGGCGGCAGATAGACACGTACGACTGATGCTTTTTTATTCATCACCACATCAAGGAAGCCGGGATCCTGATGAGTGAAGCCGTTATGGTCCTGCCGCCACACATGGGATGCTAGTAGAATGTTGAGTGACGCTATTTTTCTACGCCAGGGAAGATGAGATGTTACCGTTAGCCATTTAGCATGCTGGTTGAACATGGAATCAATAATGTGAATAAAAGCTTCATAACAATTGAACAAACCATGCCGTCCGGTTAAAAGATATCCTTCCAACCAGCCTTCGCACTGATGCTCACTAAGCATTTCCATTACCCGTCCTTCTTTTTTTAAAAATTCATCTGTGTCAATAATTTCTGCATTCCACTGACGGTTGGTAGTTTTGAATACATCCGTTAAACGGTTGGAAATGGTTTCATCCGGCCCAAACAACCGGAAATTTTTTTGCTCTTCATTTTCAAAAATAACATCTGCTATAAACTTGCCTAAAATTCTTGTGTCGCCAAGTCCCATCTCCCCACGTGCTTTTAATTCAAATTTATAATCTCGAAAGTCCGGCATGTGAAGATCATGCAGCAGTAGGCCGCCATTGGCATGCGGATTGGCGCCCATTCTTCGATTGCCTTTTGGGGCCAAATCAGCTAATTCAGCTAAAAGTCGTCCCCGTCCATCGAATAATTCTTCCGGTTTATAACTCTTCAGCCATTCTTCCAACTGCTTTAAATATTCCGGATTTTCTGCCAGATTGGATAACGGCACCTGATGTGAACGAAAAGTTCCCTCTATGGGTAAGCCGTCCACAAATTTTGGGCCTGTCCACCCTTTGGGTGATTTTAGGATAATCATGGGCCATATCGGACGTTCCGCATTGCTGTTTTCTTTCGCATTCTCTTTTATGGCTTTTATTTCTTCTATCACTTTATCCAGCAGATCGGCCATTTTCTGATGCATCTGAAGTGGGTCATCGCCTTCAATCATATAAGGTTTCCAGCCATACCCTTTAAAAAGTTGCTCCAGTTCCTCACTGCTAATGCGGGCCAGTACGGCAGGGTTGGCAATTTTATACCCGTTTAAATGAAGGATGGGAAGCACCACGCCATCTGTAACGGGATTGAGGAATTTATTGGAATGCCAGGCCGTCGCTAAGGGGCCGGTTTCCGCTTCACCATCGCCAACGATACAGGAAACAATTAAATCGGGGTTATCGAAAGCTGCACCAAAGGCATGACTTAATGAGTAACCCAATTCACCCCCTTCGTGTATAGAGCCGGGGCATTCAGGCGAAACATGGCTGGGAATACCGCCGGGGAAGGAAAACCCGCGGAAGAGTTTTTTTAATCCTTCTTCATCTTCTGTTATTTCATTGTACACTTCACTATACGTTCCTTCAAGATATACATTGCCTACCAGCGCCGGCCCTCCATGACCAGGACCGGAAATGTAAATCATATCCAAGTCGTATTTCTTAATAATTCGGTTGAGGTGCACATAGATGAAATTCTGTCCCGGCGTGGTGCCCCAGTGTCCTACCAATGCTTTTTTTATATCTTCCAGCTTTAGCGGTTCTTTTAACAATGGGTTGTCTTTTAAATAAATCTGACCCACAGAAAGATAGTTGGCGGCCCGCCAATACGCATTTATTTTATGCAATACTTCCTGTGATAGTTCTTCTTTTGCCGTCTCATTAGATTGTGGTTCCATATTATTGCTTTTTATGAATGGTCAATTAGTGTTTGTTTGCCTTTTCCATATATCAGCAGTGGTTTTGGCAATCATTACTTCTTCATCAGTGGGAACTACATAAACTTCTACCGTGCTGTTTTTTGCTGAAATTTGAAATGCATTTTTTTGGTTTTGCTCTTCATTCAGTTCCACACCAGCATAACGAAAACCTTCGCAAATACGTGAACGGATTACCGGTGCATTTTCGCCGATGCCCCCGGAAAAAACAAGTATATCTAACCCCTCCAATGCCGCTGTATATGCACCGATATATTTTTTTATCTGATAACAAAATATATTGACAGCTTCTGCTGCACGCTCATCCTCTTTTTCGCTTTTCAGCAGATCCTGCATATCAGAGGTTGTTTCTGATATGCCTAATAAGCCAGACTGATGGTTAATGACATCGTTAAATTCTTTAGCATTCATTCCTTTCTGCATCAGGTACCATGCAACTCCGGGATCCACATCGCCGCTTCTTGTGCTCATTACAATTCCACCGGCAGATGTAAATCCCATACTGGTATCCATACACTTGCCATCTTTCACTGCAGCCAGGCTTGCACCGTTGCCCAGGTGTGCCAGTATAATGCGACCCTTTGCCTCCTTTTCGTTTTTCTTTTTCAGCTCTTCCATTAGATAACTGTAGGATATGCCATGAAAGCCAAAGCGCTGAATGCCTTCCCGATAATACTTTCTCGGAATAGCAAAAATTTTTGCAAACAGCGGAATTGTGGTATGGAAAGCCGTATCAAAACAGGCTACCTGCATAACATTCGGATGCTTTTGTTTGATAATCTGTATGATTTCAATCTCGGCAGGCAAATGACCGGGATCATAGTCCCTGATATTGTTTAATTCTTTTAATAGGTCATCATCGATTATTGCCGGTTCGGTGTACGTCATTCCATGGACAATACGGTGTCCGATACATTTAATATGCCCAAACTCCGATTGCTGCTGTAGCCATTTCAGTAAAAAAGCGGATGCCGTATGAAAATCGAGGTTGCCTATTTCCTGCCTGTTCTTTTCACTATTACCATTGTTTCTTTTGATGGTAAATGCTGTATCAGCAAGCCCTATTCTATCTATTTTTCCTGCAAACAGTAGTTGCGGTTTTTCCATTATTTCATATAAGCCAAACTTGATGCTGGAAGAACCGCTATTGATGGTCAGAATATTTAAAAGACTTGCTTTCATACTTTAATTTCAAATGGCTTCCTTATGTAAATGATAGGTGCCTTTTTATTTTCAATACAGCATACTATTTTTTAAAGTTCACGAAATCAACGTTGCCAAAGAATAAGATTGTCTTCCAGGGCCTCCGTAATATTTTCATAAGCCGGAACAATTCGTATAGTATAATCACTCGCCGGCCTTGCTTTATGAACTGTTGCCTCGTACCGCTGTTTATTTTCATCACCTATAGCCGGTAGAGGTTGCATTTCAATTTTTTCAGGTAAAAAGTCATTCTGCCCATCTGCAAAAAGCGCTACAGAGATGCTGCCCGCGTCTATTCCATTTAGAAACACGTCTACCTTAAAGGCATAACCATTTTGAACACTTTCCACTTCCGCTTCTCCAAAATGAATATCACTCCATTTCGCTCTTAGCTCACTTTTTATATTGGTTATTCTTTTTCCTGGTGCGCCTTTATCCGCGGTGCGGCTTACATAATTTTCTGCCAAAGGCAGATAATATTTTTCTGAGTATTCCCGCACGGTACGGTTAGCCGAAAAATGAGGCGCTAATGTGGCTATGCTTTTACGCATCTTTTCAATCCATTTTTGCGGCAAGCCTTTTTCGTTATGGGTATAAAATTCGGGAATCACCTGCTGCTCAAGCAAACTATACAAGGCATCCGCCTCGGCAGCATCATCCCCCTGTTCCTGCGTATCGCCCAATGCCCAGCCCACTTCCGGCGTGTAGGCTTCCGCCCACCATCCGTCAAGTGTTGATACATTAAGACCACCATTTACCAGTACTTTCATACCGCTGGTTCCGCTTGCTTCCCACGGGCGTCTCGGCGTATTAACCCAAACATCTACCCCTTGTACCAGGTTTTCGGCCATGTGCATATCGTAATCACTTAAAAAGATGACATGGTTATATAATTGGTGCTGCTGAATAAACTGTATCCATTGGCGGATTAATGCTTTTCCTGACTCGTCGTATGGGGGTGCTTTACCAGCCATAACTAATTGTACAGGCTGTTCCCGATTTGTGAGTATGCGGATAAATCGTTCAGGATCGTGTAACAGTAATGTGGCTCTTTTATAGGGGACAAACCGGCGGGCAAAACCCAGCGTTAATACGTCAGGATTAAATACTTGTTTTGCGGCTTCCAAAATATTGGGTGACAAGTCTGCAATCATTGACTGTCTTTCAAATCTTTCTCTTATAAAGCTGACGAGGTTACCTCTTGACTGATTTCTGAATTGCCATAGCTTTTCATCTGATATATTCGAAATATGCTGCTCAATATTTTCCAGGTTTCCTCTCCACCGGTCTTTTCCGCATGCCTCGGTCCAGATTTTATCAGCTAATTCAGAATCCCAGCAGGGCATGTGTACACCATTGGTTACATAGCCAACGGGTACTTCTGCTACCGGCCAACGGGGGAAAAGATTTTTAAAAAGATTGCGGCTAACCTCACCATGTAAGCGGCTAACGCCATTAACGGCGCCGCTACCCCTTATAGCAAGGTATGCCATATTAAAACTTTCTGATTCATTATTGGTATCCAGGCGGCCAAGCGCCATCAAATCATTGAAATTAATATTCAGTTCATCCTGGGCATAGCTTCCCATAAATTGATGCATCAGATCAGGATTGAACCGGTCGAAACCAGCAGATACAGCGGTATGTGTAGTAAATAAGTTTCCTGCACGTGTAACAGCCAATGCCTCTTCGAATGTAATTCCGTTTTCTTTCATAAAATCACGGGCACGTTCCAAAACCAGAAAGGCACCATGTCCCTCATTCAGGTGGCAAACCTCGGGGTTTATGCCAAGAGAGCGAAGTAGTTTCCAGCCGCCTATTCCTAATATAATCTCCTGCTTAATACGCATTTCAGGGCCACCTCCATAAAGCTCACTCGTAATCCCACGGTGAACAGGATGGTTAGCCGCATCATTGCTGTCCAGCAGGAACAATTTTAGCCTGCCTACCTGAACCTGCCAGGCACGAAGCCAAACCGGATAACCGGGTAGGGATACTTTCAATCGCAGCCACTCACCGTTTGGTAACCGTAAGGGGGTAATAGGCAGTTGTCCAGGATCATTATAGGGAAACAATGCCTGCTGATTTCCGTATTGATCAATTTCCTGCCGGAAGTAGCCTTGTGCATAAAGTAATCCTACAGCTACTACGGGCACACCCAGATCGCTGGCAGCCTTTAATTGGTCGCCGGCCACATTACCCAATCCACCAGAATAAATTGGCAGTGCTTCGCTTAGCATGTATTCCATACTAAAGTAAGCAACACTGGTGAGTTGGGATTTCGGATGAGTTTGCTGAAACCAGGTAAGCGATGAGTCTGATTGCTCTTTTTGCTTAAGAAGTTTTTTGATCTTCCTTTTAAAAGCAGGTTCTGCTAATTGCTTTTTGAGTTGATCCCTGGACACGGTTTGAAGAATTATCCACGGGTTATGGGTTCGTTCCCATAAAGCCGGATCGAGTTGCTGCCATAATTCATCCGCAGCATGATTCCATGTCCAGCGAATATTGAGTGCAAGTTCTGCGAGTGAATCAACGCCTTCAATATCCGAAGGCAAAAGCCCGTATATCTCACTGTTGAATGTTTGTTGGTTCATAATGCTTTATTTTATTAAATTTTGGAAAAAATTTTATTATTATGGATTATAGGTAATGGTAAAATAATCACCATTCGTTTGTCTAAACACCTGCTTCTGTAGTGAACCCGAAAGCGTTAAATATTCCGTTACATTATAATTGATTGTTCTTACCCGTATGCCCATCAGATAAGCCTTAATGGAAATTTTTTCTGTAATCTTCAGGTTGTTATTTTCTTTAATGAGCACACGATTGGTTACATCTACATTGTTCTTTGACCCAAGAAAATTAAGAATACCCGTTTCCACATACATCGTCAGTCTCATACTGCGTACCATATCATTAGCCGTTAAAGCATATAGCTTTTTAAAATCTCCTGACTTTACAGACACTCTTACCTTCCTCTTTTTGGGATTGATTGCAAAGACCGATAAAAGCACATCCGCTTCTTCCGGACGGCACTCGTAACTGGTCGTGTAGGTTGCTTCTAACTTCTGTGCTTCGTCATAAAGTTCTGTTTTGATATTTATAAAGAAAGTCCCGCCACTCGGGGTCATTTTTCCGGCGGTAAATATTTGCTTCCCTGTAAGTTTTCCTTTTTTATCAAAACTTTCTCTTGTTACCTTCTTGCTTTCTATTTGCTCAATCAACATTGCTTTGTCCTGAGCTTTCATTGACGCAAAAGGAATTAGAAGCAGAGAGAAAAATAATATGCCGTAAATTGATTTATTCATGTTCCATTTTTATCTTTTTAGCCAGATAAAAGGGCTTAATAATTTTTACTTTCCTGATAGGGCTTGTTGCACCAAAATCAATTCACTTATATTTTCTTTATCTACCATGCCAACCAGTTTACCATTTTCCTGTACAGGATAAACCTTATAGCCCTTTGTCATCATTTTTGAGTAAACGTCCTGCAGGCTCATCTCCGGCGAAAGCATGGTGAAGTCCGTCCGCATACTGTTCATTACAAGAGATGATTTTCCGAAAGCAGACAACCCCTGTATCAGTTCTTTTCGTGAAAGCACACCCTGAACCTGTCCATCTGTAGCGACAAGAAAATCCTGCTCCTTACCATCAAGCAGTATCTGAACTGCTTTTTCAAGGCTATCGCCTGGAAGCAACGTAGTAAATCGTGTCATCAACACTTTTCGAACATCATAACCTGCCAGTATGCTCTGGGTAGCTTCAAAAGTAGCTTCGCTCCCGGCACCCAGGTATATAAACAAGCCGATAAAAACAAGCCAAAAATTGTAGAAAAATCCCAGAAAAACTAACAACATTGCCAGGAATTGACCCACTCCCGCAGCAATTCGTGTGGCTTTCGCCCTATCCATTTTGAAAGCGAGAAGTGCTCGCAATACCCTGCCACCGTCCATTGGAAAAGCCGGTATAAGGTTAAATACAGCCAAAATGATATTTGCTGCAAAGAGGTTGAAAGCAAAAGGCAGGGTTTGCATGTGATCCGCAGTTTTTAGTGCAGTCCAGTCAGGCATAGTAGCCGAGATCTGCATATATATCCACAGAGCAGCAGCAATAACAATATTAACGGCGGGACCTGCCAATGCGACTATGAGTTCCTGTTTTGGTTTTCTCGGCATGCTTTCAAGAGTGGCGACACCGCCAATAGGGTAAACCGTAACATCTTTTGTCTGAATATTGTACCGCTTCGCTGTAAGTGCATGTCCAAATTCGTGAAATATCACACAGGCAAACAAAGCAAGGATAAAAACCACTCCCCATATTGCTTCAGAAAAACCATGACCCATACGTGTGTGCATCAGGAATACCCAAGCCAGGAGTATCACAAACGTCCAATGAATAAACACTTTTATGCCTAAAATATTTCCGAGATACAAAGCCCATTTCTTTTTCATAACATTCCGTTTTATTGATCTGATAACTTATTTCTTTTGCTTACCGGCTAATAAAAACTTTGTTTTATTCCAAGGCTTTCGTTCGTTTTTATTATTGACTTTTCAGCGTCTGGTTCAATTCCGGTTAATGCACGGATAGCGTCAATGGTTTCGGGGATTACGATTGCCTGATTGTCCACTATGTAAGCATAAAACAATTCATCGCCCTGTACTTTCAGCATATCTTCCCACACTGCTACTTCATACATATCGCCATACGGACGACCCATTTCCAGCATCAGTTCCTTCACCGTATTGTTGGCGGGTAGCCCATCGCTGTAATTAATCATTGCTATTCTTGTGGAGTTACCGAATGCCTGCAATACTTCATCTTTTGACGCCTGCCGGGTAAGCTGCACATTCCAGTAATGCAGGTGGCTTAGGGTTTCGGGTACTTTAATAGCGACGGTAATTACATCAAGGGAAGGGTCAATCGTTTGTGCATCCGGGCCCTGGTGGCTGGGTATGTTTTTTTCGGGAACCAGCGTATTCATTATACCATTCAAATGACTTTCCCATGGGTCGGTTGCCCTTCGAAGTAATGTACCTCTTGCTTTTTTTAGCAGACCGGCATTTTTCAATGCTGTAAGCGAGCGCACAATTGAAGTGGTGTTGCACGAAACCACACGGGTGCTTTCACGTCCGACGGCGGTTTCATAATTGTTTTCAGCACTAAAAGAGTGTCCGGTGGTTTCATGTTTTTCTCCTCCGTGTACAATAAATTTTTTACCCATCGCCCTGTATTTCGGAATGTTTAGCGCCGCAATTTTTTTTGGCGTACAGTCTATTACAATATCCGCGGCCTGCAGCATATCATCCAAACTGCCCATCACGGGAATTCCGGCTTCTTTCATTTTGTTGATGACCGATTGGTCAAAACCATAAACAGGATAACTTTTACTTACTGCCATTTTAATACGCCAGTCAGTAACAACATCACAAACACCAATTAACTCCATGTCATCCTGAAGGATTACGGCATCTGCTACACGTTTGCCTATTACGCCATATCCATTAATGGTTACTTTGATTTTTTTCATACCTATAATTTGGTTTTTGAACTGATGTTATAAATAGCTGCAATGCAGGCTCCCACTAACCAGCCGATAATAAAAACTTCAACGATGCCCATACAGGCTTCCCAAAAAGGCACATTCGTCCTGATAATTGACGTTGTATCTATTACATCAAGTATGTTCTTGAAAAATTTTACTGTGCTACTATGGTTGCCATTACCAAAATGCAACCATCATACAGTAGGCATATACTAAGAAGAAACAATTATATCCTGAAAACACAGTTAAGAATAAAAAGAGGTAGATTTTGCCTTCGTGGAGGTGCTTTTGCAAGGGGATCTTCTTCCACTAATGAAGGAACATGTAAAGATATTAATTCAAAAGAATTGTTTACTAAAGCATCGGATGTAAACTCCGGTAATTGATAAGAGGCATTAGAAGTATTCTGCTCTTTATTAATTTTAAGAAACTGTTGTTTGTCTTTGCAGCAAGCATTTCTTTCGCTTTCTTTCATGCCGCAATTGGAGCAATCTTCATCTTTATTATGTGATAAGCCCAATACCGTCAATTCTCCCATGCAATAATGCATGTTTATCATCACACCAGAAGATGTTGTGATGTATAGAAGGGCTAATATGAAAACAAAAATCTTCTTCACTAAAGTAATAATAGTTAATAAAGGTATAAATACCATTTACATGTTAATATGATATTGATCATATTAAGCAGTGACTTTCGCCACTATACCAATAAGATTATGCAGTTTGTTTGAAACTGATCCACGTATGTCTGTCGCAAACAGGGGTGCCTTCATAGTCTGATGAATTGCAAATTTTTTTTGAAGGCGGCTAATTAGCGTAGTTGGATAGTGCCTCCGTCAATGACGGTCGGCATAGAAATGCTAATATTGTTATACAGAGCTTCGGAAGCTCTGATGTATTTTCATGACAAATTGGAATATATTGAAAGGAACTTCGTTTTTAAGTAATATTAATAATGTCGGATCAGGATTATTCTGACCCGGCTCAAATTGATACTTAATTTACTTCTTCCGCTTTAAAGCCAGCCTTTTTAACCGCTTTAATCACTTCATCCTTATTGACTTCCGTACCTGAAACAGTCAATATCTTACTAGGATTTTGAGTATCTACCTGCCAGTTGTTTTCACCGATGGTTTCATTTAGTGCAGGAGTAACCTTAGCCACACATCCACCGCAATTGATATTCGTTTTTAATTGTATTGTTTTCATGTTACTTGTTTTATTATTTACTGTAAAATTAGTTCATCGGCTGGCCGGAACTGTTATACAATTATGGATAAAATTTATATAATTTTGATTTATAATTTTTTATTT
>NZ_DAOMQT010000061.1:22108-24751 GCF_035445465.1 Agriterribacter sp. | reverse complement strand
CCACGCCAATCAGAGTGCTTAACGCAACATGAGAAAACATCTGCTTATTATGCAAGTGCTACTTCCGGATGATTATTGGCTGCCAATGCCTTCAGGTCCTCGTCCCCCACTTCTTTTTTTACATCGGCTACCTTAAGAAAAGCCTGGTACAATACATCAATATCATTGCGGTTAAAATCGTACCCTAACTTCTGAAAACGATGTGCCAGTGCGGATCTCCCGCTTCTTGCCGTTAATACAATTTTTGAGCTGTCGGCCCCTACTTCTTCCGGCCGGATGATCTCGTAATTTTCGGCGTTCTTCAAAAACCCATCCTGGTGTATGCCCGAAGAGTGCGCGAAGGCATTGCTGCCTACGATGGCCTTATTAGGCTGCACGGGCATCCGCATGGTGTCGGCCACCAAACGGCTCATCGGGTTAAGCTGTTCAGCTTTAATATCTGTATATAAGCCCAGCGACTCGTGCTGTTTTATGATCATTACCACTTCTTCTAAGGAAGTGTTACCCGCCCTTTCACCCAAACCATTAATGGTGCATTCAATTTGCCTTGCACCACTCATTACGCCTGCAATAGAATTGGCTGTTGCCAGCCCCAGGTCGTTATGGCAATGACAGGAAAGAATAGCTTTGTCAATATTAGGTACATTATTTACCAGGTAGGCGATCTTTTCACCATACTGGTGGGGAAGACAATAACCTGTGGTGTCGGGAATGTTTACCACCGTGGCACCCGCGTTAATCACCGCTTCCACCACTCTTGCCAGGAAACCCAGTTCAGCACGTCCCGCGTCTTCGCCGTAAAACTCCACATCATCCACAAAATTACGGGCATATTTTACCGCCTCTACCGCACGGGCCAAAATATCTTCTTTATTAGAATTGAACTTAGTGGCAATATGCAGATCAGAAACCCCGATGCCGGTATGGATGCGGGGACGTTTGGCGCCCTGCAAAGCTTCGGCTGCTACTTCAATATCTTTTTTTATGGCACGGGTTAAGCCGCAAACAGTAGCGTTTTTAATAACAGCGGAAATATTGCGCACCGACTCAAAATCACCGGGACTGGAAACGGGAAAACCTGCTTCAATAACATCTACTCCAAGATTCTCCAGCGCAAGCGCAAGCTCTATCTTTTCACCAGCGTTTAACTTGCATCCCGGAACCTGCTCACCGTCGCGCAGCGTTGTATCAAAAATATAAATCTTGTTTTGAGACATAGATGGATTTTAGATGATTAAATCGGCCCCACCGTAAAGGCAATTACTTCATATAACTGTTTTTATTAAAAACCGGATATTTGCAATCCGGTACGAATGTACTGGCAGATAACAAAGGAATAAAACCAAATTAAACATTATATTACGGTGTGCAAGGCGGTATTTTTTTACTGGAAGCCTTTACGGATAAGGATTTAAAAGCAATTTGATTACGATGCCCAAACGGTCTACAGACGAGTTATTTCAGTTGGTTAAGTCGCTTGAAAAGGCTGAAAAAAGGAATTTTAAGCTTTTCGTGCAGCGTAATGCCACTTCCCCCGACATGAAAACGGTGCAGCTTTTTGATGCGCTGGATAAGCTGGAGGATTATGACGAGGAATCGCTCCTGAAGCGCAATACGGATATCAAAAAACAGCAACTCTCTAACCTTAAAGCACACCTGTACAGACAGATATTAGCCAGCTTACGTATATTAAAGGATGATAATAACATCCAGTTGCAGTTGCATGAACTCATGGACTATTCCCGGATTTTGTATGATAAAGGGCTTTACCTCCAAAGCCTTAAAACATTAGACCGGGTAAAGGAGTACGCCAGGGAACAGCACCAGGTTACTTACTGGCTGCAAACCCTCATCTTTGAAAAGAAAATTGAGGCCCTGTATATTACGCGGAGCATGGAGAACCGGGCGGAAACACTGGCGAAGGAAGTTGAGGAAGCCGGCGACAAGCTCACCATGATGAATAAGCTTTCTAATCTTTCACTGCAATTATACAGTTGGTATATTAACTTGGGACATGCCCGTGGCGATAAAGACAGGATGGCAATAAAGGCTTTTTTTGAATCCAACCTGCCAACCGCCGCCGGACTATACAATGGGTTTTACGAAAAACATTACCTGTACGAAAGCTACTGCTGGTATGGGTTTATTTTGCAGGACCTGCTGATGTATTACCGCTATTGCCAGAAATGGGTGGATGCTTTTGAGCAGGAGCCGCTGATGAAAAAAGTGGATACCCCGCTATATATTAAAGGGCTGCACAATTTGCTGAACGCTCATTTTGTGCTGCAGAACTACGACAAGTTCAATACCGTATTAGACAAATTCGAGCATTTTTATCACTCCAAACAGGCTAACAGCAACGACAATAACCGGGTGCAGTGCTTTATATACCTGTATACCGCCAAGCTCAATAAGCATTTCCTGGAAGGTAGCTTTACAGCGGGCTTAAAGCTCATTCCTGAAATTGAGACCAAGATCGCGGAATTCAGGCTAAAGATGGACCGCCACCGTATTTTAGTGTTCTATTATAAAATAGCCTGCCTGTACTTTGGCAGCGGCGATAATGAAAAAGCCATTGAATACCTCAACCGCATTATCAACTGGAAAGTAGACCTGCGTACCGACCTGCAATGTTATTCCAGG
>NZ_DAOMQT010000061.1:0-22008 GCF_035445465.1 Agriterribacter sp. | reverse complement strand
CCGCATTATCAACTGGAAAGTAGACCTGCGTACCGACCTGCAATGTTATTCCAGGTTATTGCATCTTATAGCGCACTATGAGCTGGGCAATTACGACCTGTTAGAATACCTTGTAAAATCGGTATACCGCTTTATGGCTAAAATGCAGAACCTGAGCGTGGTGGAGGAAGAGATTTTCCGCTTCCTGAAAAAATCATTTCATCTGGATAAGAAGCAGGTTAAAGCTGCATTTATCGTGTTGAAAGGGAAGTTAGAAAAATATAAGGACAACCCGCTCGAAAGTCGTTCTTTCATGTATTTGGATATTATTTCGTGGCTCGAAAGCAAAATTAAAAATGTGCCGGTGCAGGAAATTATGCGGGAAAAGTACAAGACGGCCACGGGCACAAAGAAAAGGTGATTTCAGGGCCGTGATTTTTATGTAGCCGGCAGCAATAGCCCCATGGAACTGGCGTTGCGACGCTCCTTTCAGGGTTTTGTTCGCTGTTGATCTGATAAAGACGCTGTCCGAAGTCTCCGGACTTCGGACTCAATATGTTCTTCCGGGACTCCGTCCCGCAAAATTAACATACGGTCTGGCGATCCCTGTCTCGCACCGGCCGCATCGGGGAATATTACTACTCCTGCTCAAAATAATATACGCCGTTTTTATTGGCGATAACAATGTCCGGCCTGCCATCCTTATTCATATCTTCCGTAACGAACTGTATGCCAACGCCCGAATTATCATCAATGAGATGCCGTACCCACACGGGCCGGTTCTTTCCGTCTTTCAATAATTCAAACCAATACAATACTGCCGGTTCCAGTCCGCCGGGACCTTTTCCCTGGTGAGAGAAAAACCGTTTGCCGGTAATAAAATCCGGCAGGCCATCGCCGTTAACATCCTGCAATACGATGCTATGGGCTTCAGAAAAAGTAGTGTCAATGGCATGTGTTTTAAAAGTGATCCGTCCCTGATCATCACGTATTTGTTCATGCCACCATACGCCATAATCATGCGCCGAGCTGGTAAGCACATCATTATCACCATCGCCGTCAAAATCATAAGTGATCATTTGCGCGCAGGATGCTCCCAGGTTGGCCTCATGAAATGCCCAGGGGAACACTTTCATGTCTTTGGGCGCTTCCCACCAGCCGCCGCGGATCATCACGTCATTAATGCCATCACCGTTAATATCTCCCCAACCCAATCCGTGCGAGAACATACCAACGCCCTGGGCATTTGCTTCGCTTATAGGATGCCGTTGCCAGCTCACTTTATTGTTCTTTACCACCGCGTTGAACCAGGCCATTTGCCCCAGCTTTTCGTTCCCGAATACCAAATCTGTTTTGCCGTCATTATTAATATCAACCGCCATTGGCGACTCGTTGGAAGCAATGGAATCAATCAGGTATCTTTTCCAAAGCACATCAGCGCCTTTCGGGTTTTCGAACCAATACACTTCTTTACCCGGGAAGTCGAAGCAGATCAGATCCATCCAGCCGTCTTCATTTACATCAATGGCAAAATTGAGGAAGGAATCGCTGTATCCTTTGGTATAGTCAAATTTTTTATGCTTCCATATATCATGCGCTTTCCAGTCCGGTGCTTCAAACCACCTGGCGCCGGCTATGATATCCATTCTGCCATCCCTGTTCACATCGGCCACCGTGGCGCCTTCTGTATAAAACTCATCCCATAAATGATGTTTTGTAAACCCCACCTCACTGCCTGCCGTTTGTGATACCGCATGAAAAGCAACCAGGCAAAACAGGCATAAGCCAATGGTGCGGATAGTAGTCTTTTGTTTAAACATGATGTAGGTTTATTATTTATGGTATCCGGCAGGTATGAGGTGTAGGGTATAAGGCATAGGGTGTAAGGTTTGAGTCCACTAATGACAGGCTGAGTACTTCTTCTTCCGCTTCGGATTTGATATTTATTTATTTCTATGATTTGGCTTCTTGGTATTTTGTATTTCCTTCGGATTTAAATTTATGGTTTATAGTTTGTGGTTTATAGTTGTATCCCGCTTCTGATTTGAAATTTGAAATTTATCCGCCCCGGCGGACAGGTTTGGTTCTTGTCATTTGTTTATTGGTGCTTTGTATTTCCTTCGGATTTTAAATTTATTTGGTTCTTGTTATTTGTGATTTGGTTCTTATCGCTCTTATCTACCCTGCGATTCCATCGCTTCCTTTACGCTTCCATATTTTACCAGCAGGGCTTTGGCTTTGGTATAATCCGTACCCGGCAATTTTTCCATCAGCATTTTAGCGCCCCTGTCTAACAGCTTCTGATTGCTCAACTGCATATTCACCATTTTATTATCATCTACCCTGCCCAGTTGGATCATAATAGCGGTAGAGATCATATTAAGCACAAGCTTTTGCGAAGTGCCGCTTTTCATGCGGGTGCTGCCGGTTACAAATTCAGGTCCAACAGCCAGCTCAATAGGGTAATCGGCCTGTTCCGTTAAAGGAGAGCCGGGGTTGTTGGTAATACAACCCGTTATAATACCATGCTGCCGGCAGCTTTTTAATGCGGCTATCACGTAGGGCGTGGTACCGCTTGCCGCTATACCTATCACCACATCCTTATTATTTACATTATGCTTCTGCAGGTCTTCCCACCCCTGTGTTAAACTATCTTCCGCAAATTCAACCGGCTGTGTCATTGCTTTTTTACCGCCTGCAATAATACCAATGACTAAGTTGGGCGACACACCATAAGTAGGCGGACACTCACTGGCATCTACTATGGCAAGCCTTCCGCTGGTTCCCGCTCCAATATAAAACAACCTCCCGCCTGCCAGCATCTTATCTACCGCAACCAATACCAGCTTTTCAATTTCGGGAATCACTTTTTCTATGGCGTAAGGCACTTTTTTATCTTCCTCGTTGATATGGGTGAGAATTTCGGCTACGGGCATTTTTTCGAGATGCCGGTAATCAGAAGGTTGTTCCGTGATCTTTATAAAAGAACCCATAAGGCATTTTAAATTACAATTTTGATGTATGGCTGTTAATAACACCCTTTGTTTTACTTCCGGTGTTGTTACTGATGATAGGTAACAAGACCCTCCATTGGATTTTTTAATATTTTCCCGGGAGTAAATTCATACGACCGGCAAAGCTCTTTCAGCACATCCTGGAAATAAAAGGAAATGCCGCCAACAAAGCTAACAGGCATGGTCCAACTCTCCCTGAATTTACAAATATGATGAAAGAAAAAATCGTTCAGCCCATCTTCTATAATATTTTCAATCATGTAATGCCCCCTGTTTTCAGATAAAAAAGGAGTAAAAGACG
The DNA here is from genome assembly GCF_035445465.1 of Agriterribacter sp. Classification (NCBI taxonomy): domain Bacteria; kingdom Pseudomonadati; phylum Bacteroidota; class Chitinophagia; order Chitinophagales; family Chitinophagaceae; genus Agriterribacter; species Agriterribacter sp. Next base: position 18,714 of record NZ_DAOMQT010000061.1, on the reverse strand, counting down.
CGAGGTAGCGGTTAGCCAGGGGTTTTTTATATACGCTTTCCAAAATAGCCGTGCTGCTGATATTGTATTTGATAGTAAACCGCCCCGCTAACTCCTCATCAAATGTATTATATAAATAATACTGAAGCACTTTTTTGCCAAGATAAGCGCCGCTGCCTTCATCACCCAGCACATAGCCCAGGCCGGGTTTATTTACTACTATTTTTTTTCCGTTATAATAGCAGGAACTGGAACCGGTTCCCAGAATACAGGCCACTCCTTTATCATCGCCATACAATGCCCTGGCCGCAGCCATTACATCGTGCGTAACTTCAATGACCTTTAAATTTTTAAAAACATTTTTGATGGACTGCTTTACAATACGGTTATTATTGGGGTTAATACATCCTGTTCCGTAATAATATACTTCATCAACCTTTGTGCCTTTAAGAGAAGGCAGTAATTCCTTTTCCAATATTTCCGTTATCTGGGCGGTATCAAAAAAATAAGGGCTGATACCCTGGGTAAAAATGGTTTTCTTTTTTTTGCCTTCCAATAAACACCATTCGGCTTTGGTGGCTCCGCTGTCGGCTATCAATTTTACAGATGACATCTTTAATTGAACTTATTTTGTGAAATTCGTGCTCGGAAAGTCAAAGATAATATACAAATACAGACTGATGGGTAATAATAAATTAAAGCTCTGGCTGCCGCTGATCTTCTCTATTGTAATGATCGGCGGAATGTTTTTGGGGTACAAGATGAAAGAAAAAATGCCGGTTACAGCCCGCTTTTTTTCTGCAGAGCGAAAGGGAACAGTGCAGGAGGTGCTTGATCTTATTTCGAAACGGTATGTTGACCCTATAAAAACCGACACCCTTGCCGATGCTGCCATTGAGGAAATGCTAAGCCACCTGGATCCTCACTCCATCTTTATCCCGTCGAGCGATTTACAGGAGATAAATGAAGATCTGGCGGGAAAATTTGAAGGCATTGGTATTGAATTCAATATTTTCAATGATACCATTAATGTATTGACCGTGCTAAAAGGCGGTCCTTCAGAGAATGCCGGGTTGCAGCCGGGCGACAAGTTTTTGAAAATAGGCGATTCTGCTGTAACAGGTCATCGTATGGATGCCAATCAGGTAAAACAATTGCTGCGCGGCTTACGCGGCTCAAAAGTACAGGTTACCATGCTCCGTGGTAAAGAAAAAAAAGAACTTACGATCACCAGGGGCATTATCCCGCTTTACTCATTAGACGCGGGATATATGATTGCCCCGGCAACGGGTTATATCCGCCTTAACAAGTTCTCTGAAACAACCTATGAGGAGTTTATGGAAGCGATGCAAAAACTAAAAGAAGATGGTGTACAAAAACTGATCCTCGACCTGAGGGGCAACGGAGGCGGCATTTTACAGGAGGCGGTAGAAATTGCGGATGAGTTTTTAGATGGTAATAAGCTTATCGTTTACACCCAGGGAAATCATATAAAAAAACAGGAATTCCGTGCAAGACGGGAAGGCATCTTTGAAGAAGGAAAATTAATAGTGCTTATAGATGAGGGCTCTGCTTCTGCCAGTGAAGTGCTAACCGGGGCTTTACAGGACTGGGACAGGGCCGAAGTGATAGGCAGGCGTACTTTTGGGAAGGGGCTGGTGCAGGAACAGTATAACCTTAATGATGGCTCTGCCCTGCGGTTAACGATCGCTCGCTATTATACGCCACTGGGCCGTTCTATTCAAAAGCCCTACGATAAAGGCATAGAAAGCTATAATGAGGAACTGTATGACCGCTACCATAATGGCGGGATGATGAATGCCGACAGTAACAAAATGTCCACGGGGCAGGCTTACCATACACCCAATGGAAAATTAGTGTATGGCGGTGGCGGTATAACGCCCGATGTTTTTGTGGCGATGGATACAACCGGTATCAGCAATAAAGTGGCCCAGTTGTATACCAAAAATACGATTGGCAATTTTGTATACCGGTACTATGTAGATAACATGGATCATTTTAAACTATTTGCAAATCCTGCCGGTTTTGAAAAGGGATTTGACATCAACAACAGCATCTGGAATGCGTTTGCCGCATTTGCGTTGCAGGACAGCATTAAAATAAATATGCTGTCTGAGGCAGATAAGCAGTTTACAGCACGGAGGCTCAAAAGCCTTTTCGCCCGGCAGCAATGGCGGAATGAGGGGTTTTATGAAGTAAACAATGTAAATGACCCCATGGTTATAAAAGCGTTGGAAGCGCTTGGGGAGTGAGGGTGCAGGAGAGATAACCGGATTGGAGAGTTTATGGTTTGTAGTTTATGGTTGCATTCGTTTCGGATGTAGCGTTTCCGGCTTCGGATTTAAATTTATGGTTTATAGTTTGTGGTTTACTGTTGGAGTTTTCCTTCGAATCCGGATTTACGACTTCGGATTTGAAATTTGAAATGTATTTGTTTTTTGTGATTTGGCATCTTGGCACTTTGTATTTCCTTCGGATTTCGAAATTCCGGCTTCGGATTTTTTAAATTTGTGGTTTTATAGTTGTATCCCGCTTGGGATTTAAAATTTTATTTGGTTCTTGTGATTTATGATTTGGTTCTTTGTATTTCCCCCGTATCCCTTCGGATTTAGGATTTTCCCGCTTCGGATTTAACTTTATCTTTACTACTACAGAAAATTATAGCATGGATATAAAAAACAACATACTGGAAACCATTGGTAACACGCCTTTGATAAGATTGAATACAATAACCAAAGGACTCCCCTGTATGGTGACCGCAAAAGTGGAGTATTTTAACCCCGGCAACTCTATTAAAGACCGGATGGCGCTGAAGATGATAGAAGTGGCCGAAAAGGAAGGCAAATTAAAGCCCGGCGGCACCATCATTGAATGTACTTCGGGTAACACAGGAATGGGGCTTGCTTTAGCGGCAAGCGTAAAAGGATATAAATGCATATTTACTTCTACAGATAAACAATCCAAGGAAAAGTTCGACATATTGAAAGCAGTGGGTGCAGAAGTAATTGTTTGTCCTACCAATGTTGAACCGGATGATCCTAAAAGCTATTATTCGGTTGCCAAAAGGTTAGCGAAAGAAATACCCGATGCTTTTTTATGTAACCAGTACGACAATCTTGCTAATCGCGTTGCCCATTACGAAACCACGGGGCCCGAAATATGGGAGCAAACAAACGGCAAAATTACACACCTGGTATGTACGGCGGGCACGGGAGGAACGGTTACGGGTACCGCCATGTACCTGAAGGAGAAAAACCCCGGTATTAAGATCTGGGCTATTGACGCCTACGGCTCTTTGCTTACCAAGTATTTCCGTACCGGGGAAATTGATATGGAAGAAGTGCATCCTTATATATCGGAAGGGTTTGGTGAAGATTTTGTTCCTGCTAATTTTGACATGAGCGTGATTGATCATTTTGAGCAGGTTACCGATAAAGACGGCGCCTTAATGGCCAGGCGCCTGGCTAAAGAAGAAGGTCTTTTTTGCGGCTACAGCGCGGGAAGCTGCCTGCAGGGATTATTGCAGTTGAAGGAAAGCCTGCAGAAAGACGATCTTGTTGTGTGCATTTTGCACGACCATGGCAGCCGCTATATAGGCAAAGTGTATAACGATCAATGGATGCTGGAAAGAGGCTTTCTTGAAGTAAAAACCTTTAAGGATATCATAAGCGGAAAAGGTAATCAGCCCATCGTAACGGTTAAGCCTACCCAAACTGTTGCAGATGCATTTGAGCTGATGAAAAAATATGATATTGAAAATATACCCGTGCTGAAAGACGGTATGCCGGAAGGTTCTGTTTCCGAAAGTGGATTGTTCAGTAAAATGTTTGCCGCTCCCGGAATTAAAGACCAGGAAGTGCATACGGTAATGGAGCCCCCCTATCCCTTAGTGGCATACGATACCCCTGTTGAACGGCTGGGCAAGCTGATCAACAAGGATAACGGCGCCATACTCAGCAGGGATGAAGCAGGAGATTTACACATTATTACTAAATATGATATAATACAATCCCTCACAAAACATTAAAATACTGTTTCTCTTAAGTCTTTTCTGTGTGTATGCGTACAATCCAATACACTACTGCATTACAGCTCATTTTTATCACTTTATTGTCAGTCCGCGTTGGGGTTAACTGCAATTTTTACGACAATATTTTAGTACATATACGATATTAATAATTGGCTATTTTACGCATAATTCAGTAAAAAACATAAGCAAAAAATTGGGGAAAAGCGCTCTTGCACGGTGGATAACTGGTTAGTATTTTTGTTATGAAGTTGATTGATGAGGAAGCTACGCCTCAACCGTCCAAATAGTCCTGAAAACCGTCCTGAAAAAAAATTGAATTCCAAATCCTTTGAAAAGGGTAGAATAAAATCCAGTATCAATCAACTTTCTTTTTATCATTGGAACCTATACTAACCCAATATCCATAGAGAAGCCAGTAAGCCATTATCCAAAGAAAAACCAGTTTCCCGAAACCGAATGATTTTATCAAAATCCAATGTCCGCAACCAGAAAAACCACCCCGATTCTGATCCAATATCATTAACCTGAAAACCACAACCTTGGACAACGAAATTGAATTGATTATTAATTGTTGACCCCAAAGTCCAATCCTTCGAAGCCTGTCTATTCCTAGCAGGGCCGATCAAAAAGATTCCTCCACCTGTTTTTTGGTGGAGGTTTTCATTTTCAGTACCTGCTCTCCCTTTTTCTGTAACGCTATGCAGCTTTTCCGCCCCGCAATTACATCTCTGAATCTGACGGGCTTTGCTTCCCCATTCCCACATTTTCACATTTTCAAAATTCCCAGCCATCCTGTCACAAAAAAGAAACTTGTACATAATTTGATGCAATAAGTCTTTCCCGGTCGTAATCTCTTATTACTTTTAAGTATGAAAATTCTTTTCACCTATCTGAAACCATTCAAATGGCTGGTATTCCTGGTGTTGCTGTTAGCAGCCATGAATATCGGTTTTTCCCTGTTTGACCCGATCATTTTCGGGAATTTAGTGAACCTCGCAAATGATTATGCCAAAAATACCGGGAATTACAGCCAGGCAGACTTTTTCTTTAAGCCCTACAACAGCGTAATGTGGCTGCTCCTTGCCTCCATAGGCGTTGCCATGATTAGCAGGATCGCAAAAAATTTCCAGGATTATTTTTTGAATGTTGTTATTCAGAAATTCGGGGCTAAGGTATTTACCGAGGGGCTTCAGCATGCCATGAAGCTTCCCTACCAGGAATTTGAGGATCAGCGCAGCGGGGAAACCCTCAGCGTTCTGCAAAAAGTAAGAACCGATACGGAAAGGTTCATGTCGTATTTTGTGAACGTACTTTTTACGGTAATAATAGGCATAGCTTTCGTGGGAACGTTTGCTTTCAGCATTCACTGGTCATTGCCGCCCATTTATTTCGGAGGTATATTTTTATTGGTGATTATAACCAACCTGCTCAGCCAAAAAGTAAAAATCATTCAGAAAAATATTGTTGCCCAAACCAATTCCCTTGCAGGCGCTACAACAGAATCGCTGCGTAATATTGAGCTCGTAAAAAGCCTCGGTCTTACCCAGCAGGAAGTAAACCGCTTAAATACCAATACCTACAAAATACTGGGACTGGAGATCACTAAAGTAAAGCGTATAAGGAGCATCAGCTTTATACAGGGCACATTTGTGAATACCCTGCGGCAGGTAATATTATTCATGCTGCTTTGGCTGATATTTAAAGACAGGATGAACGCCGGACAATTGGTAACGATGCAGATTTTTTCCTTTTTTGTTTTTGGCCCCCTGCAGGAAATAGGGAATATTATACTCTCCTACCGTGAAGCGGAAGCCTCGCTGAACAATTTTAAATCATTAATGCAAAAAAAGCCGGAACTGCAACCCGATAAGCCTGTGCATTTGGGAGAAATCAATACACTCGAATTCAGGAACGTTGCGTTTAAGCATCAAACCGCCCAGCAAAATGCCATCGCCAATATTAGCTTTACAGTAAAAAGAGGAGAAACCATCGCCTTTGTGGGGCCTTCGGGAGCAGGTAAATCTACCCTCATGAAACTATTAGTAGGGTTATACCGCCCGCAGGAAGGCAAAATATTATATAACGGAATTGATGAAACCGCTATCAATTATGAAGACATGCGCAACCAGATCGGGTTTGTAACGCAAGATACCCAGTTATTTGCGGGAACCATCAAAGAGAACCTCCTGTTTGTAAACCCCGCTGCCAGTAATGATGATCTATTAGATGCGTTGAACAAAGCCGCCTGCACCAATTTACTGAGCAGGGCGGAAAAAGGAATAGATACGATGATAGGGGAAGGAGGGTTAAAGTTATCGGGAGGTGAAAAACAACGTCTGTCTATTGCAAGGGCATTACTACGGCAACCCAGGCTGCTTATTTTTGATGAGGCCACTTCCGCATTAGATTCGCTTACCGAAGAAGAAGTTACAGGTACGATCAGACAGGTATCATCCCGGGATAACCAGATCACCATACTTATCGCTCACCGGCTTTCTACCATTATGCATGCCGACAGAATTTATGTTCTGGAAAAAGGCGAAGTAGTAGAAGGAGGAACGCATGAGGCATTGGTATCGGAAAAAGGATTGTATTATGCTATGTGGCGGCAGCAAATTGGCGAAAGAAAAAAGCCTTTCATTTTACCCAACCCATCGGAAACACCTGCTGAAACAGTTTAGGAGAAAAGTACTCCCCCGGCCGCTGCAATTTATTTTTGAAGTATTACTGTAAACAAGCTCCCTTTGCCGGGCTCGCTTTCGCATAATATTTTACCGTTCAACTCTTCAACAAGCCTTTTTACAATAGACAGGCCAAGCCCGGTAGAATATTCGCCCTCAGTAGGCATGGAGGATATTTTCCTGTATTTGGAAAAGAGATACGGAATATCTTCCGCGGCTATTCCCACACCTTCATCTGCTACTTTAATATGCACCGCATCTGCGGCATCTGAAAGGCTCACCCAAACTTTTTTTCCACGGGGCGTAAACTTAATGGCATTGCTCAGCAGGTTTTCACATATACGGCTTACAATATAGCGGTCGCTCATAAGCAGTACGCTGTTTTCACCGGCGGAATAGTGTATGCTGATCTCTTTCTGTTGCGCCTGCGGCTGGTACATGTGCACAATGTCGTCTAAAAAAGCATTTACATCTAACTCCTCTAAGTTTAATGTGTGATGCCTGATCTCTTCCTTTTCAATGTACAGGATATCTCTTATTAAAAGCTCCCCGTTATCAGCAGACGACTGAATACGGTACAGCGCTTTTTTCTGATCGGCCGTAAAATTGGAAACATCCGACAATAATATCTGGCTCCACATTTTTATACTGGTAAAAGGCCCGTTTAAATCATGAGACACTACACTAATGAGCGAGTTTTTTTCGGCATTGAATTGCGCAAGCTTACTATTCTGCTTCTGGATCAGCTCATTCTGTTTTTTCAGCAGGCTGTTTTTCCGGCGGATGAGCAGCAGGCTAACAAAAGCAGAAAAACCCAGGGCGGCTATGCCCAAGGTTAGTAAAATAATATTCCTTTTCCCCAGCTTTTGCCTGTCTATTTCGAGCTCCAGCATTTTATTCTGCTGTACTTTTTGTTTCAGGTTATACTTTTCCTGAAGCTGGGCAACCGTTTGTAATGTCCGCTGATTAACAAGCGCTGTATCTAAGTTATACCAGTCGCGGAAAGAATAGTAAGCAGCTTTATAATTGCCCCTGATGGAATAGTATTTAGCATACAGGAAATGCACATCTGCCTCCTTTCGCTTGGATCCCTGCGACTTTGCCAGGTCAAAAGAAAGGTCAATATACTTGCGGGCCGAATCAAAATCCCGTTTTTCTATATAAGCATCCCCGATATTCAAACAGTCGTACCAAAGCATTTCCCTGTCTCCGTTAGCCAAATTGTCGTTATAGTTGAGCTTAAAAAAATGAAGCGCTTTATCCCATTGCTTTTTGTGAAACCAGGCATTACCTATATTGTTGTAAACCGAATGAAGATCGCTCTGGAGATTATACTTTTTAGCGATGGCCTCTGCCTGCTCCAGGAAAAGCAATGCACTGTCCGGGTAGCCGAGACGATTGTAAATAGAACCAAGGTTAGAGCCGTTTATAAAGACAGACGCCACTTCTTTTCGCACAGTGGCCACATGGAAAGCTTCCTTAAAAAAATCCTTTGCCTTTTGGGGCTGGTTAATATTATTGTATGCCATGGCAAGATCGCTCAAAGCAGCCGCTTCATAATCGTTACTTTTAAGCACCCGCGCCTGCTCTAAGGCCTGGTAATAATAATTTATAGCGGAATCGTACTCTTCCCTGAACTCCTGGTATATACCTTTAAGCCTTAACGATAATACAGCGCCCTTATCAAAACTGAGCTTTTGTGCCTCGCTTTCAATATAGTTGGCATAATATAAAACAGAGTCTGCTTTGGCACTATTAAAATCAAGCACCCTGTCGTATAAAGTTTTTAAATAAGCGGTATCATGTTGTGCAAAAGCTTTCTGAAAAATAAGAGAAATGAACAGTAGATACAATGCAGTTGTAAGTCTTCTCATATTGCAATCAGGAAATTCAATTGAAGATATAGATTTGCCAATAACCATCCAGTATCAGGACTTATGCGCCACAAAGCGAACGGTCATTGATCTGGCACTTAATTCCCTGCCCTAAGTTATACATTAAACAACTGGCCGCTTCCCTTTACTGATCCTTCGTATACAGTAAAGATAAGGTAAACCGATCTTTTAAAGGTTGGCCACCTTGAGGCAATTGCATTTAAACGGCTATTTTACTTTCAGTACGGGTCTCACCTGCTGTAAAGGTCCATTCTGCAACCGCAGGTAATATACACCGGTAGCAAGACCTGTGCTATCGAACGGTATGGTATAGGTATTGCCATCCTGTACTTTATCAACCAATATTTTTACTACCCGTCCCATACAATCTATAACCTGCACCAGCACATGCCCTGCCTGTGTTATGTATTTAACCTGGGTTTGTGTTGTAAAGGGGTTAGGATAGTTAGAGATGAGGCTTACGCCTGCCTTTTTATTAAGATCATCTATGCCCGAACAAGTGCCGTTCTGAATAAGCGGAAGCGATTGGAAGTTCTTTAGCAATACGGACTGCAGCGCAACGGTATCGGCGCAAAACCATTGCTCCAGAATAGAAGCATATACGCTCCGGTAATCATATTGATGAGGAATATTGTCGTTAACGGAAATACCCGCCGGTATATCAGGGTTCTTGCCTAAAACACCGTTTTGTACTTTGCTTCCAAATACAAGCATGGGAGCAGCCACGCCATGATCGGTGCCTATGCTGAAATTAGATTTGATCCTGCGGCCGAACTCGGAAAAAGTAAAAGAGATCACCCTGTCTTCAATGCCCATAAATGCAAGATCGTCCTGGAATGCTTTTACACTGTCTGAAAGCTCTTTCAGCAATTCGGCATGTTTACCTATTGTGGGATCCGCCTGGTCGGTTTGCATAGAATGGGTATCAAACCCGTTATAGCTTACCATGTATACGCGTGTTTTCAATCCTCCTTTAACCAGGCGGGCTACTATTTTTAACTGATCTGCCAGACCGTTATTTTCAGGGTAAGGAAGCTGCTGTGCCGTATTGGAAGCCGCCTTTTTAACAGCGTTGGCAAAGAGCTCGGTTTGCCTGGCAATTTCGCGTACATAAGTCAGCTCTTTTCCCGCACGTGTAGGCGGCGCGGGATCCTGCACATCATCCACTATCCTGTAAAAAGATGTAGGGTTGGTTATGCTCATTGACATACCCATAGACGGACCGTGAAAGGTTAATGATGATACCGCGCCTATCTGGATGGCCAACGGATCGGGCATGGTAGCGTTGGGATAGCCATTGGGGAAATTGGGAAATTCATAATTCAAATAGCGGCCAACCCACCCGGTATCTACAACCTCTTCGCTGTCGGAACCACTCATCCAGATATCTGTTGACCTGAAATGAGACAGGTTAGGCTGGGGATAACCTGCAGACTGGATAATGGCGGCCTTGCCACTATTGTATAGTTCCTGAATGCCGGTCATTGCAGGGTGAAGCCCTGTTTTATTATTTCCCTGCAGGGCCAGTATCTTACTTTCCGGGATGGCGATATTGCTTCTGGCATTAAAATACCCGGAATAGTTATCCTTTGGTATAACCATATTCAATCCATCATTACCTCCGTTCATCTGAATGATCACCAGCACATGATCCGTGTCGGTGGTAAAATTGGTAAGCGCATTCAGCAAAGGTGAAGGCGACAGTGCCGTTATAGTATGCCCGTTAACAAAAGCGGGCAAAATGGCAGCCGGTACGGTGTGTCGTAAAAAATCTCTCCTTTTCATCCGTATATCTTTTATTTTTTAATGGTCGGCCAGACGACCTGATCAATACACATTATGACAGCTGGTATTCCGGCAAAGCCAGCAAATACCGGTATAATTCGTTGAGCCTTGCATGCACTGTCTGATACGCCATCATATCGCCGGGATTGGCTATATAAGTATTCCACGCGTTGGTCCAGTAATAATCATTGGTTTGCCCCGTAAGTAAAAGGTCTCTTTTCAACTGTTCCTTTGCGGCATCCGACAATGCTATCCTGTACAGGATAGCCAGTGAATCATCCAGTAATACTTTAGGGTCGCCCGGGTTACTCAGCGACCTGGCGAAGGCGATGGTATCTATTTTTAATTCAAAGCCAAGCCGGGTAAACCCGTTATACACCATAATGTCTGTAAACTGGGTACGCCGGGGATAGGTATCATTATTGATCCACAGCTCATGAAAAGCCGGTATCTGGTAATAAGCGGGCCAACCCGATACACTTGGCGGATCACCGGGAGATTGCTGCAACAATTCAAGCTGGTACAATAACCCGTCAAGCGTTGAATACCATGTTATATAATCCGCGCTATCCGGAAGAGGTACCTCACATTCGCGGCAAAGCCCAACAACAAAATCTACGGGGCTTTTTATAAGACATCCCTGGTTCAGGGGATCAAAAAAATGCTCGCTTTTCAGCAGCGCAGCCAGCACCGGTTTTATTTCCCAGTTGTAATTGCGCAACATTAAAGCAAGAGGCTCTATTACATTAGCTTTTGCAGCATCGTCAATTTCATAATAAACAAACCAGCGGTATAATTCCCTTACAATATATTCCGATGCTTCCCGGCCGTTACTGAAAATCATGTTTATCAGGTCATCTAATTCCTCGTCCCCTGCATTATTCCCACTCCTGCCTGCTATGGTTGTATGATTATAAAAAGAAGAAAAAGTTTTATTGCCGGTATCATGCCTTTCAGGATCGAAATAAGAAGTATTGGTTTCCGCGTCATTTCTCCACCCGGTTAATACCCGGGCCGCGGCTTTTACATCATCTTCCGTGTAATTAGGATTATTTTCTTTTCCCAGCGTAAAAAGCTCCTGCAGCTCCCTTGCAAAATTTTCATCGGGAGCGCCTTTCCGGTTCTGCTCCCCGTTCTGGTATACCAGCATAAGCGGATCAACCGATATGGCTCTTGCCAGGCTTTTAAAGTTACCCAGCGCATGGGTGCGTAGCAGGGTATGATGCTTATACGCATACCGTGCGTTAGTGCTGGAGGCCATTTCGGTAGCAAAATGGTTGTGCCAGAACAACATCATTTTCTCCCGTATATTCCTTGGCTGGTTAAGCATTACGCCTACCCACCACTTTTTAAAGGATTGTTTTCTCAACCCTCCGATCTTATCATCTTCATTAAAATCATTTATCCATGTAGTTCCGTGATCAACATTGCTGTCGGGAACCAGCGCTTCCGCAGTGTCATATTCCTTAACAGGCGGATCGGGCAAAGGTGATGTGATATTCAGCAATTCGTCTACCGCGGCTTCCATTGTTTTGCCTGCGAAATAGTGGATATCGCCGGGCTTTGCACCAAACATTGTTCGTTTCAGCAAATGGATCACTTCATTCCCTGTCCATGCGCCCGTATAGGGTTCAATGCCACTGCTCGTTCGTCCCGTAACAACAGCCCGGGTAATGCTTTTCTTTTTTGTACCGGAAGCGGTTAAAAATGCTCTTCTGTTCATAGGATATGAATATTGAATTAAAAGAATAACCCGGCACGCTATAGCAAACTTTTTGCCGGTTTCTCTTTTAGCGTATTTATTCTGACTCTTTCTTCAATAGGTAAAACACCTTAGTAGTATTACTAATGAGGTGCGGGCATAAAAAAACCGGGAGATGCTCCCGGTGTAAAACATAAAATCACACCTTTTTATTATCTGCGGCGGTAATATTTAATTGATATTTTCGATGATTCCCGCTATTCCCTGTCCCCCGCCTACGCAGGCGGTAACAATACCATATTTTTTACTCAGCCGCTTCATATCATGTGTAATTTGTATAGTAAGCTTGCAGCCGGTGCAGCCTAAGGGATGCCCTAACGCTATAGCGCCCCCGTTTATATTAACAATGTCCGGATTAAGCTCCAGCTTGCGGATTACGGCAAGCGACTGCGACGCAAACGCCTCATTTAATTCAACGAGATCAATATGCTGTAACGACATGCCTGCCTGCTTCAATACTTTGGGTACCGCTTCAATGGGTCCAACCCCCATAATACGGGGATGCACACCCGCAGATGCACAGGCTACCAGGCGCGCCCAGGGTTTCAGCCCCAGCTCTTTTACCATGTTTTCGCCCATCACTATCACAAAAGCAGCGCCATCGCTGGTTTGGGAAGAATTGCCGGCGGTAACCGACCCGCCCGCCGCAAAAACGGGCTTTAACTTTGCCAGCACTTCAACAGATGTGTCCTTGCGCGGGCCTTCATCCGTATCCATTACATAGCTCCTGCTTTGTCTTTTTCCCTTAGCATCTAAGTATATGTCTTCAACCGTTACAGGTAATATGCCCGTTTTAAAATAGCCGTTTTGTATAGCGGTAATAGCCTTTTGATGAGAATGATAAGAAAACAGATCCTGGTCTTCACGGCTTACTTCATATTCTTTAGCAACGGCTTCGGCGGTAAGCCCCATGTTCAGGTAATAATCCGGCTCATCTTGAGCGATAGAATAGGCAGGAACCGTTTTCCAGCCCGCGGTTGGCACCAAGCTCATGCTCTCTGTTCCGCCCGCAACAATACATTCTGCCATACCGGTACGAATTTTGGCCGTTGCAATGGCTATGGCTTCCAAACCCGAAGCGCAATAGCGGTTAATGGTCATTCCCGGCACCTCAATACCCAATGCCCTTGCAGCTATGATTCTCCCCACCTGTAAACCCTGCTCCGCTTCAGGAACGGCATTGCCTACAATTACATCATCAATCCGTTTGGCTTCTAACTGGGGCACGGAAGCCAGCACATTTTTGATCACTTCTATGGCAAGGTCATCGGGCCTGGTGAACCGGAATCCCCCGCGTTTGGATTTTCCTACGGCTGTACGAAAACCGGCTACTATGTATGCGTCCTGCATGGTGTGTACGTTTAGTTGTTTATGCAACTTTGTAGTTCAAAGATAATTGTTCCGGATATGGATACCAAAATCTTGCAGACTCAGTGATACAAAAGAGAACTTATCCAATTTCGCCTGGGTCTTGCCCCACGCTTCATATCCTACCAGGCGAAGACCCCGGCGGGACAAAAAGACTGATAAAGCCGGATTCAAAACAGGCATCAGTTTTATGATACTCTGTTCCATTTATTAACTTCGCGCGGTATGTATATATTATTACGCAAGATTCTTTTTCTTTTTCCGCCGGAAAAGGTGCATTATTTCTCTATGAACGTACTAAAATGCCTGTGCAGCGTGAAATGGATCAGGAATGGCATCAAACAATATTTTACACCTCCTGAAAACGACCGTTTAACAACCATTTTCCAAACCCGGCATGCTACACTCACTTTTGCCAACCCGGTTGGACTGGGAGCAGGCTTTGATAAAAATGCAAAATATTTGCGCGAACTGGAGTGCCTGGGATTCGGGTTCGTTGAAATAGGAACGGTTACACCAAAGGCCCAGGCGGGAAACGATAAACCAAGACTGTTTCGTTTACCCAAGGACAAAGCGCTGGTTAACAGGATGGGGTTTAATAACGACGGCGCTGTAGCTATTGCTGAAAGATTGGGTAAATGGAAAAGCAGGCAGCCTTCTGCAAAAAACACTTTACCATTATTGGTTGGAGGGAATATCGGAAAAAATAAATTAACTCCTAATGAAGATGCATGGAAAGATTACGAAATATGCTTTACCGCTTTGTTTGATTGCGTTGATTATTTTGTTGTGAATGTTAGCTCACCCAACACGCCCGGTTTAAGGGCATTGCAGGAAAAAGACGCACTCATGAAGATATTGTCAAACCTGCAAAGCATTAATAAAACAAAACCAAATCCCAAACCTATATTGCTGAAAATTGCACCCGACTTAAGCGATGAACAAATTAATGATGTTATAGATCTCGCTGAAGAAATTCAATTGGACGGCATCGTGGCTACAAATACCACCATCAGCAGACAGGGATTAAATACTGCTGTATCCGCAATTGAGGCAATAGGTGCAGGCGGGGTAAGCGGAAAGCCGTTGCAGCAACGCTCTACTCAAATTGTGCAACAAATTACTCAACAAACCCATACAGTTATACCCATTATCGCCAGCGGAGGCATATTTAATGGTATAGACGCCGCAGAAAAGCTGGCTGCAGGAGCAACGCTGGTACAGGTATGGACCGGTTTTATTTATGAAGGACCGGGGATCGTAAAAAAAATATGCAGGGATCTAATATCGGGTAGCCCCTTCCGTTAATGCCGCATCAATGGAATGTTTCCTGTTATCGCTTTCCCTGAAATCACGCAGCGCATGCAATAATACAATAGCAACGATAACCAGTAATAAGGTGATCATGCTTCCCTTCTTTTTTTTGCTTCTCATGTTATAGTTGTGCTTAATAAGCCGTAGCCCTTGTGCCATTTTTTGTAATCGTGCAAACCATCCCGCTACTTATAACAGCAACTATTAGGCCAACACTAAAAATAAAAAAGCAAGCGGAATTAGCTGCTTTTGTAAATTTCCAGCAATCCATCCGGCAGATCAACAAATACTTTTTTGTTTTTATTATCTACGCTTTGTAATGTTTGTTCATGCAGGGGTATTAATACCTCTTTCCCTTCTACCAAAATTTTACATAGCACCTGGTGTGGCTGTTCTATTATTTCGGCTATCTTACCAATATCTTCACCCTTGTCTATCAAATGATAGCCCAGCAAAGCAATAGGCGCCGACGGAGCGGCAAATTGCTTAAAATCCTTTTCTTCCATCCACACTTCTTTCTGCACTATTTTTAATGCAGCTTCCCGGGAGGTAATGTCTTCCAGCTTAAGGTATATTTCCTTATCGCTTTTTATACGTGCGGATTGAACAAAATAAGGCAGGAACGATGTTTTGCGATCTTCCATGAAGATGGCTTCTATCCCTTTAAGCGAGGTTTTTTTACCGAGACTGTGTAAAAGGATGGTTTCCCCCTCCAGTCCAAACGCAGAAACAATTTTTCCTATTTTAAAATATTCTGGCATTCCCTGCATTCATTTTTTTGCAAGATGGCAATGTGCCAATAAAAAAAAGCCCTGCGTAATGCAAGGCAATTTAATTCAGTTGAAGCAACTTTATGATCAGTTACTTTCTTCTTCTTTTTGCTCAGTTTTCCTGGGCACAACCGGTCTTCTCGGCCTTCTTGCCTTTGCGGCTTCTTCCTGTTTCTGCCTGATGTTGCCTTCATGTTCTTCGTGCCATTTCTGGAACTTGCCCATGGCAGTGGCTTCATCAAATAAACCCAGGCTTACGCCCCGCAGCAAATGTTTGAGATACAATACGCCTTTGTAAGATAAAATGCGGCGAACCGTATCTGTTGGCTGAGCCCCTTTTTGCAGCCAGTCAAGCGCTTTTTGCCTGTCTAACTGAACAGCAGTAGGTTGCCCCAATGGATTGTAGGTACCGATCTTTTGGATGAATTTTCCATCCCTTGGCGCACGGGCATCGGCTACCACTATAAAATAGAAGGGTCTCTTCTTGCTCCCGTGACGTTGTAGTCTGATTTTAACAGCCATAAAAAATAAACATTTTAAATGGGTGATGATTATGGTTTCTTTCTTAAGGTTTGCGAAGATAAGTCTTGCAAACTATTTACAAAAATTAAAAGTACAAAAAATCAACGTTTTCCCAAACCCATTCTTCCCATCGGCATCTTATTCATCATTTTCATCATTTGTTTCATTTGTTCAAACTGTTTCATAAACTGGCTAACCTCCGTAAGGTCTTTCCCAGCTCCTTTGGCAATCCGGGCCCGTCTGCCCGGATTTATTACATCCGGATTGGCTCTTTCAAAAGGCGTCATAGAATTGATCATCGCTTCTATTCCCTTAAAAGAATCATCGCTTACATCAACATCTTTAATAGCCTTGCCCATTCCGGGTATCATTCCCATCAGGTCTTTTATATTGCCCATCTTTTTTATTTGCTGCAACTGGTCTAAGAAATCCTGGAAGTCGAACTGGTTCTTCCGCATTTTCTTTTGCAGCTTTGCGGCCTGCACCTCATCAAACTGCTCCTGGGCCTTTTCTACCAAAGTAGTGATGTCGCCCATTCCCAGAATACGCTGGGCCATTCTTTCCGGGTAAAACACGTCCAGCGTATCGAGCTTTTCGCCGCTGCTGATAAACTTTATCGGCTTCTTAACGGTATATTTAACAGAAAGCGCGGCGCCGCCACGGGTATCGCCGTCTAATTTCGTTAGCACTACGCCTGTGAAATCAAGGCGGTCGTTAAACGTTTTAGCCGTATTCACCGCATCCTGCCCGGTCATGGCATCTACCACAAAAAGGATCTCCTGGGGTTTAACCGCATCTTTAATATGCGCTACCTCCTGCATCATCACCTCATCTACAGCCAAACGTCCCGCCGTGTCTATAATGATTACATTTTTATTTTTGCTCCTGGCCTCCTTAACCGCGTTCTGCGCGATAGCCACGGCGTCCTTATTTTCGGGCTCGCTATATACTTCCACCTGTATCTGCTCCCCTAATATTTTCAACTGATCAATTGCTGCAGGGCGGTAAATGTCGGCGGCAACGAGCAGCGGCGACTTCCCTTTTTTTGTCTTAAGATAATTGGCCAGCTTGCCACTGAAAGTGGTTTTACCACTTCCCTGCAGCCCGGCAATTAAAATAACAGCAGGATTGCCGGTAATATTAAATTCACTTTCCGAACCTCCCATCAGCTCCGCCAGCTCATCCTTCACTATTTTAACCATTAGCTGGCCCGGGCTTACCGCCGTAAGCACTTTTTCACCCAGCGCTTTGGTTTTTACCGTGTCGGTAAATTCTTTGGCTATCTTATAGTTCACATCAGCGTCAACCAGCGCACGGCGTATGTCCTTTACCGTGTTGGCGATATTCAGCTCGTTAATTCTTCCTTCGCCTTTTAGCTGCTTAAAGGCTGTATCTAACCGTTCAGACAATGACTCAAACATACACTGCTTATTTAATCATTTTTTAAAAGCGGCAACACCATAACGATTACTATACGGGACCCGCTTTTCACACAAAAAAAGTGAACAGCATTTTATTGTTCACTTTTGAAAACGTTGCAAAGTTAAGCAAAGTAAAGATGAGTAGAATTATGAACCCAAATAAGTTTTTAACAGCTTGCATCTTGAGGTTGTTCTGAGCTTGGTAATGGCTTTATCTTTGATCTGCCGAACTCTTTCGCGGGTAAGATTGAACCTTTCCCCAATATCTTCGAGGCTCATGGGATTATCGAAGCCTATGCCAAAGAAGAAGCGTATCACATCCTGCTGACGGTCTGTTAAGGTGTGTAACGATCTTTCTATTTCCTTCTTCAATGACTCGTGATGAGCGATTTTCATGTCCACACTGTCGGCATTAGGGTTTTCCATCACATCAACCAGTGTGCTGTCTTCTCCATCCGACAAGGGGGTATCCATGCTTACATGCCTGGCGGCCACCCCAAGCGTGGCTGCAATTTCATCAGAATCTATGTCGAGCAAATCCGCCAATTCTTCCGCGGAAGGTTCCCGTTCATATTCCTGCTCTAATTGCTGAAAAGCTTTGTTGATCCGGTTGGTAAGCCCCACCTTATTGAGCGGAAGACGCACAATACGGGATTGTTCTGCCAATGCCTGCAGGATACTCTGGCGGATCCACCATACGGCATATGATATAAATTTAAACCCTCTTGTTTCATCAAAACGCTGGGCGGCCTTGATAAGCCCCAAATTACCTTCATTAATGAGATCCGGTAGCGATAAGCCCTGGTTCTGGTATTGTTTGGCTACAGAAACCACAAAACGCAAATTGGCTTTGGTAAGGCGGTCCAGCGCATGCTGATCGCCCTGTTTAATAAGTCCTGCCAGCTTTACTTCTTCTTCAGGACTGATCAGCTCTACCCTGCCGATCTCCTGCAGGTACTTTTCAAGACTCTGTGATTCACGATTGGTAATGGACTTCGTGATTTTGAGTTGACGCATACTCATATGCAGGCATATTTAAGAGGTTTACTAGAATACGTATACTTACGGATTCATCCATAAAACGCTGGCTACCATAAGAAATTGCACTTCATCAGCAATTTAAGCAAATAGCAGGTATCAGAAAAAAATATTATTCCCTGAGGATC
>NZ_DAOMQT010000060.1:0-25092 GCF_035445465.1 Agriterribacter sp. | reverse complement strand
CCTGCCTGCCGGCAGGCTTGTGTCTTAGTGGCATATCTTCTATACCGGCCCTTTTGAGACAGTCTTGGGGAAATCGCCGTGGTACGTGCACGTACCACCACCAGGGCTTCTTTTTATCTAAGTTGACGGCTATGGTGGTGACACCAGCCGGCGACAATTATTAAAAACATATTTATGAAAAAATGGATTAATGATGACGCGTTGTTTACTACCATGAAACAGGACTTATTTCCAGCAGTTGTTGGGGATATCATGGATCAGGCTGGTTTGGTAAATCAGTTTTTGCCTCCCCAGATCCGGCCATTGCATCATACAATGATAGTAGTGGGAAGAGCAATGACGGTATTGGAAGCAGATATTGACGACAATATGAGCGCGCAACTCCTGGAAAAACCTTTCGGGCTGATGCTGGAAGCTTTAGATGATTTGAAACAGAACGAAGTTTACATCTGTACAGGCGCTTCGCCCACTTATGCGTTATGGGGTGAGCTCATGAGCACCAGGGCAGAAAAATTAGGATGTGCCGGTGCCGTGGTGAATGGTTATTCAAGAGATACCAAAGGTGTTATACAATTAAATTTCCCCACATTTTCTTATGGCGGGTATTCCCAGGATCAGGGGCCCAGAGGTAAAGTAATAGATTTCAGAACAGAGATCAAGCTCGGGGAAGTAACGGTTAAACCCGGTGATATTATTTTCGGTGATGTGGATGGTGTATGCGTAATACCACAGGACAGGGAAGAAGAAATCATTACCAAAGCCATAGAGAAATCGCTAAAAGAAAATATAGTTAAACTAAAAATTAAAGAAGGAATGAGCGCCTGCGCGGCTTTCTCAGCTTACGGGGTAATGTAACCTTATAACTATTATACAATGAATCTAACCGGGAAGAACATTTTAATATCAGGAGGAGGAGGCTACGGCGTTGGTGGTGGCATTTGTAAAGCGCTTCATGAATATGGCGCACGGCTTATTATAAACGAAATATGTGAGGAAAGAATTGAAGCGGTTTTAAAAGCCTATCCCGATGCCATACCGGTAATTGCAGATGTCAGCAGGTATGCTGAAGTGGAAGCCATGTTCCATCGTTTGGAAAAAGAGGTGGGTATTATTCACGGGCTTGTGAATAATGCCGGTGTGGGGTTGAGCCAGTCTGCACATGAAACAAGTGAGGCGGAATTTGACGATCTGTACCAGGTAGATATAAAGGGCGTTTGGATGATGTCAAAGTTTTTTGTTAAACAGCTTTTACAGCATCAGTCGGGAGGCAATATCGTAAATATTTCATCGGTTCACGCCCATGCTACCATGTCGAGATATGCGGTTTACGGCAGCGCCAAGTCTGCAGTAGAGGGTTTAACGCGCGGCATGGCGGTAGAGCTGGGAAAATACGACATAAGGGTAAATGCAATAGCACCCGGCTATGTTCATGCCGAACAAAACTATGACCTGATCAGAACCTGGACCAGTGAGGCCGAACAATGGGTGCAGGACTACATTCAAAAAGGGCAGGCGATACCACGCGCGGTACAGCCGGAAGATTGCGGCTATGCTGTTGCATTCCTGCTTTCAGACCTGGGCAAATCCATTACCGGTCAAACCATCTGCGTTGACAATGGCGACACCATTAAACTGTCCGGAGTTTAGCATATATAACAACCCGGCATAAAAAACATTTAAGATCATAAAGCTTTTGCAAAGTGAAGATTTCCAGAATTACATGCTACGAGGTACTTGTTCCTGCCCGCGAAGGCGCCATTGACAGCAAGCAGGTGAGCAAACCCCTGCATAAGCTGCCTGTGGGCGCCATGGAGGGCTGGAGCCTGCAGTTTGATCAACTTCCAAAGCTGCTCATTAAGATGGAACTTGAATCCGGGATTGTTGGCTGGGGAGAGCTTTACCGGAATCATAACTGGGCTACTGTAGATGCTATCATCCATACGCTTTTGGGCAGGGACATAGAAAGCCTGAGCCTGCAACATCTTCCCTTCACTTTTTGCAGGGAATACGATGGTTTTGAATGTGCTGTGTGGGATGCTTATGCCAGGTTGCATAACATGCGTGTAGTGGATTTGCTGGGAGGACCATGCAAACAAAAAGTGAAGGTAAGCGCATGGTCAAGCCACAGGGTCATTGAGGAGGTGGAAGACCTGGTAAAAAACTACCACGCTTTAGGATATGACTGTATCAAATTCAAGTGCGATTTGCAGGATGATGTACAGGGCTGGTGCGAAACGATTGCAACAACGGTTCCTTCCATGCAGGTAATACTGGATCCCAATGAAAGATGGCAATATGCTTTTGAGGCCCGTAAAAGAATTGACGGACTAAAAAATATCGGTAATGTATTGTGCATAGAGGATCCGGTTCCGCGCTGGAAGCTAACGGAATATGCTTCATTGAGGGCCTATAGCTCCATTCCTGTTGTGCTGCATGTTTCTTTGCCTTATTTACTGGATGGGCAACGCATAAAGGATGCGATCCAGGCAATTCAGCTTGAAGCAGTGGACGGGTTTAATTTTAACGGCGGATTGGCCGATTTTCAACGCCTCGACCATATCGCTTCTGCTTCCGGTTTGCCATGCTGGCACGGATCAGAGATAGATCTTGGCATACTCGAAGCCATGTATGTGCACTGCTCATCCGCTGCGGCTTCCTGCACCTGGCCAAGCGATATCTTTGGACGGTTAATAAGAACCCATGATTTACTTAAAACGCCCCTCCTGTTTGAACCCCCTTATGTATACCTGCCACAGGGAAATGGGTTAGGCGTTGAGCCCGACCCGGATGCAATAGCTTATTATCAAACCGCCAAAAAAGAATATCATTTATGATAATACAAAATCCATTTCCCGAAACAGACAAAGACCGGCGGTATATTTGGGAAATGCTGATGAAAAGGGATATAGAAGCATTCATCCGGGAAGACTGGTCAATGATAGCCAATGATTTTATAACAGACGGATTCATAGGCATGGACGCCTGTTTCTCCAACAACCCTGATGAATGGGAACTTAAATTTCCTGAGGTGGAATTATACAGGACGGCGTGGCTGGAACAATCCAGGTCTTTCAAAGAAACCAAATGGGCGGAAGATGCCGCCGCCGGCCTGTGGCGGGTAACGACCATCAGTGATATAGGTTTAGGCGGCAATACCGCATTAGTAAGAAAAAAATTTTCCGGCGATATTGCAAAAACAGATGGTCAAAAAATTACACTGAACTGGCAAAGCTTATTTTATTGCCGCAAAACAAGTGGCCAGTGGAAGATCGCCGGCTTTACGGGCTATCTTCCTTACAATGTTGTGCCGGCAGCGCTTCCGGGTAATACAACCATGCACGTACCTGCTCATGCTGCGCAGCATAAAACGGCCGGGCCTTATTCGCCTGTATTAATTGTTGAAGGAAAAAAGCTGGTGGTCATTTCCGGCCAGGCTGCTATAGACGCTGACGGAAATATTAAAGGCGATACCATTGAGGCACAAACGATATTTACACTGCAGAATTGCAGTAAGGCCCTGGAAAGTGCCGGATGCACGTTGCAGGATGTTTTTAAAGTAAATGTATATATGAAAGACCTCGCCCGGTGGGAGCAGTTTAACCAGGTATACCGTAAATATTTTTCATCTCCCCTGCCGGTTAGAACTGCTGTTCAAACAGGACTGTTACCCGGCTTGCTGGTGGAAATAGAATTGTGGGCTGTAAAAAATTAGATGCATAAATTGTATTTATTATGATATGGGATCAGCTTACTTCAAATCAGATAGCGGGGCTTGATAAAGGTATCCCGGTGTTATTACCTGTATCGGCTACCGAACAACATGGCGCCCATTTGCCATTGGCAACAGACAGGATTATTGGTGAGCATTTTTTGTATACACTCAATAACCGCATTAACCCCAATATGCTTATACTTCCCTCCGTAGGTATAGGCTGCTCCGATCATCACATGGATTTTGAGGGAACCTTAACTTTAAGTCACCATACTTTTTCGCTGGTAGCAAAAGAGATTATTGAATCGGTTTTACATCATGGCTTTTATAAAATAATATTGTTCAACAGCCATGGCGGTAACCAGGGCATTGCACAGGTAATACTTGAAGAGTTGGGCTATAAATACCGTCATGCGCATTTTGTGTCTGTAACCTGGTGGGTATTGGTTAGGGAAGCTTTGATGAACATCTCAGAAACAGGAGTTGGTGGCACCGGGCATGCCTGCGAACTGGAAACCTCGGTTATTGAATTTGCAGCCGGCCATCTGGTTGATAAAGACCAAATCAGAAAAGGCGCGAATGAACCCACATTCAAATGGGCCGAAGGCGATATGCTGCATGGTTCGCATGCCACCAGTTACAGAACAATGAAAGCCGCCACTTCAAACGGCATTTTTGGCGATCCCACAAAAGCATCCCTGCAAAAAGGAAAACGTATTACGGAATCTGTGGTAAAGGCAATGGAAGCATTGATTACTGATCTTCTGATCATGGACAAAAAATAAGCGTGGTATAGCTGCGCAGATCGTTGCCTGTAGCTGTTCTTTCTTAATGGACTTTGTATTTTATTTGTTTTTTTCTGCCTTTAAAAGGCTGGGCGCGGAACCCGTATATTTTTTCATCACGGAACTAAAATGCTGGGGAGAGGAAAAGTTAAGTTCAAATGCGATCTGTGACAAAGGCATAGAGGGCTTTTCCAGCATTAATGATTTGGCCTTTTCAATGCGTTTCCGTTGTATATAATCCGCAGGTGTAAATCCTGTTAATGCTTTAAAAAGATTTTTAAACCTGGATTCAGAGAGAAATGTTTGCCTGGCAAGCAAAGCAATTGAAATGTTGTTGTAAATATTTTCATTTATAAATTCAAGGGTTTCATTTATCCTTGCATGATCCGTATCACTACCGTTTTTTTCGTCTTTATCTATACAGTCGAGCAACAGCAACAGGAAATTTTGAATAAGCAGGTTTACTCTTATACGTCTTATCCTTTCTTCTTTAATATTCTCATAGATGTTAAATACATCTTCCAGCATCTGCTTTAACTTTGTTTCCCCCTTAAAATGCCGTTTATTTTTGCGGATGAGGTTGTGACATAAATAAGCCAGGTCTCCCGCATCATTTCCATTTGAAAAAGAGCGCGCGGGGGGAAGGCAAATGATCAGCCAATATAACAATCCCTTTTCTTCCGGGTATCCACCGGAGCCGTGCAGCTCTCCTGGAAAATGAATAAATACATCACCTCCTCTTACTAAATACCTTTTATCATTCACACAAAACCACTGGCTTCCCTTGTCATAATAGCATATCTCAATCATGTCATCGTGTACATGATCGGCAAGGTTACCTTCCGTCTTGTTATAGTTATACTTCCCGAGAACGATCAGATCTTCATAACCGTTTTTTCTGAAATCAATGATCTTCCTCGTTTTTGTACAGTTTACATCAAGCTCCATAATAACAATAAAATATCTGGTTTTAAATCTATACTCGTTTTTTAAACTTATAAAAAAGTACTATGCTATGATTGTATGAATCTTTTTATTTGAAAGGTACGAAATTTATCACTACAAGATTTTAAACCAATTGGGACCATGATTCCGATTTAAAAAAGATAAGATGAAAAAAATATTATCGATGCCAGTTTTTAGCCTTTATTTGTTGCTGTTGGCAATAGTATCATGTTCTGTTGGTAAAAAAGTTCTGATCATAGAGCAGGATATAAATCCGTTCATTCAAACGGGATCTCCCATGTCTGTTGAAACGGCCTTGGACAATGATCTTTTGAAGGCTGCCGAGCAGGGGCGTCTGGCCATTTTTGATCTTTCGGGCAACAATGAAAATAAAAAATTGATCCCCGCTCAGCTGGAAAAACCTGAAGCCGGAGCAAATGTAAAAGTGGTGGCAATGGCACCTGGCGGGCCGTCAGAGCATCAGAAATTTAAACTAACGGCAAGCGAAGCACCTTTTAAAACGATCATGAAAGTAAGCCAGGATCCGGGCACGGGTCAGGTTTTGTTTGAAGAAGACGATAAAAGAGTATTGCAGTATAATTACCAGACCGTTTATGATAGCACTGTTGTCCGTCTTCCCGGTGAGCCTGTAGAAGTTCATACCCGAACGGGAAAGGATACTTTTCAAACAGCCAGCATATATGCCGTTCCACGGAGCGATTATATACACCCGTTGTATGGATTGGAAGGTGAAATGCTGACCAGGGATTGGCCCGATGGAGGACACCCTCATCATCGCGGGATCTTCTGGGCCTGGCCGGAGGTGGAAATCGGCACATCACGCAAAGGCGATATATACGCCCTTCAGAAAATTTTTGCCCGGCCAACCGGCAAAATTGAATTAACAAGCGGAACAGTTTTTGCCCAGGTTGCCGCGGAAAATGTATGGATGTGGGAAGACAGGGATTCAATTGTACGGGAAGAGGCGGTTATCCGGGTATATCCTGCAAAGGCAAATATCCGCATTATTGACCTGTCAATTAAATTAGACGCTTTGGCAGACAGCATTACCATAGCCACCCGCGAAACGAATAGTTACGGTGGTCTTAATTTACGGATGATGACCCCGCAGAACCAGTTGATATCTTATTTTGCCGATCAGCCCGGCAGCGCACCTTTACGCGCATGGTCTGATTTTAACGGAACATTTGAAGGTAACCCGTCACCTTCCGGCTTAATGGTAGTGCAGCACAATGGAAATCCCGAATATCCCGGAGCCTGGGTTGAATATCCAAATTTAGCCTGGGTGCAGCCTACATTTCCCACTTCGGGCACCCGGTTCCCTTTGCTCAGGGGTAAACCCCTGGTGCTGCATTACAGGCTTGTTGTACACGCCGGGGGAAAGCCTGATGAAAATCTTTCAAAAATGATCTGGGATGCTTATAATCATACATTAACACCCCTTTACCTGTTCAGCAACCCGGTAGAATAGGAAATTTAAAAGTATATCTGTTATCATTGTTCTATCCTGATATAATTATTTAATAAACCATTGATTTGTTATGAAAA
Organism: Agriterribacter sp.; assembly: GCF_035445465.1. Lineage (NCBI taxonomy): Bacteria > Pseudomonadati > Bacteroidota > Chitinophagia > Chitinophagales > Chitinophagaceae > Agriterribacter > Agriterribacter sp. The sequence continues at coordinate 18,081 of NZ_DAOMQT010000060.1, read as the reverse complement.
GCAATAAAAAAAAATCTCCTTTTTCCCGCAGGCAATTTGTGAAAAGTATGTCTGTGGCGGCAATGGCAGCGCCGTTCACTATGAATTTCTCCGGGCTCAGCGCAAAAGGTGTTTCTGCACCGAGTGATAAAATAAATCTTGGGATCATTGGATGTGGCGGATTGGGTAAAGCAAATCTTAATGCATGTGTTGCCCACCCTGATGTGGTGGTTACTGCAGCCTGCGATGTATGGAAGGAACGGTTAGATCCTATAGTAGAGCGGTTTAAAAAAACGTGTACAGGATATACCGATTACAGGGAACTGCTCCGCCATAAAGGTTTGGATGCCGTTATTATTGCCACTCCCGCGCACTGGCATGCCATTCAGGCCATTGAAGCTGCAGAAGCAGGACTGGACATATACCTGCAAAAGCCCATGACAATGCACCTGGGTGAAAGCCTGGCTGTTCGTAATGCCATAAGAAAGCACAAGAACATCTGCCAGGTAGGAACACAGATCCATTCGGGCGACCATTACCGCCGCATGGTTGAACTGGTACGATCCGGGAACCTGGGGGATATAGGTACCGTGCGTACCTTTTTTGTAATGAACGAAGCGCCCAATGGCATCGGACTGGGAAACAATACAAAGAACATACCTAAGGGAATGGACTGGGATATGTGGGTTGGCCCTGCGGAAATGAAACCATTTAACCCGAACCTGGTAAAAGATGCATTTTATCATTGTTTCTGGATGGATTACAGCGGTGGATGGACACCCGGCATGGCGCCTCACATCACCGACCTGCCCATATGGGCACTTCAACTGGACTATCCAACAGAGATCAGCGCATCGGGCGGAAGATTCATTATTAAGGACGACGGAGATGCCTATGACAACCATGAGGTGATCTGGCGTTATCCGAATCTTACCATGACATGGATGCAATCATCCAGCAACAGTTACGGTTTCGATTTTTTACGCGGACAGGAAAGCAAGCGTCGGCTGGGCATATATTTTCACGGCTCAAACGGAACCCTGCTCACCGATTACGATACCCACCAGGTACTGCCGGAAGGCGACAGGATGAAAGGGATGCAAACACCTGCACCATCTATTGCCTCATCGCCCGGGCATGAGCTGGAATGGCTGGATTGCATTAAAACAAGGAAACAGCCTTCCTGTAATCCTGAATACCATATAAAAGTTGACGCGCCCATTGCATTAAGTGTATTATCTATGAAGCTGGGCAGATCAATAAAGTTTGACCCTGCAACAGAAAAAATAGTGGGGGATGCAGAAGCGGCACGGCTGGCTATACCCGAATATCGCGCTCCCTGGAAGTTCCCTGCAAAATATTTATAAAGAGGCAAATGTGTGACGGTTTTTTGATCCCGGTAAATTTTAATAATTATGCGTAATACAGATCGAAGAAGCTTTATTAAACAAACAGCATTGGCCGGGCTGGGTTTGAGCTTTATACCTACCGCTTCCGGCATGTATAAAACGGATGCGGGTGATAACGGCAAAAGAATAGGAATGATCGGATTAGATACAGGCCATTGCGTTGCTTTTACACAAGCGCTCAATGATCCGTCAGCAGGCGACAGGTTTGGAGGATTTAAAGTGGTTGCCGCATATCCGAACGGTACAGACAATATTACGGAATGGAAGAACAGGATACCGGAATTTACCAAAGAAGTAAAAAGTCATGGTGTTGAGATTGTAGGTTCTATTGACCAGCTATTAAAAAAGGCTGATGTGGTTATCCTGACCTGCATAGACGGGAACAAACATCTTGAACAGGCGCTGCCGGTACTGAAAGCCGGTAAAAAATTGTTTATTGACAAACCTTTCGCGGGTTCATTACGGGACGCTTACGCCATAGCAGCGGCGGCCCGGCGTTATAACACACCCATGTTTTCAGCATCTTCCTTAAGGTATATTGATGGGGCAAGGGAAATTGCGGAAGGCAAAATCGGGAAAGTTACAGGGGTGGAAGCTTATAGCCCGGCTCATATTGAAGCACATCATCCGGATTTATTCTGGTATGGCGTGCATGGCGTAGAAATCCTTTTTACGATCATGGGTACGGGTTGCAAAAGTGTAAAAAGAACTTTTACAAAAGGTACGGATATGGTTGTAGGCTTGTGGGAAAATGACAGGATTGGCAGTTTCCGCGGTATAAGGGAAGGACATGGCAATTATGGCGCAACTGTGTTTGGAGAAAAGGGAATAACGGTTCTCGACAAATACCAGGGATACATACCGCTTCTCGAAAAAATTACAACATTCTTCAGTACAGGCATTGTTCCTGTTAAGATAGAAGAAACACTGGAGATATTTGCTTTCATGCAGGCGGCGGAGGAAAGTAAGGCAAAAGGAGGGATTGCAGTAGACATTGCTTCAGTTGTACAAAAAGCAAAGGGTAAGGAAGAGATATCATAAAAAGTTTAGTTATACACTTCAATAATAAAATAGCAGCAATTGTATAAGCAGCAGTTGTATTAATCCAGGCATCATGCAAACAGAAACCATAATTCCGGTCAAAACCCGGAACAAGGCCATCTTCATCATCGGCGTTTTATTTTTCATTTTTGGTTTTGTAACCTGGATCAACTCTGTTCTGATCCCTTATTTTAAGCTGGTTTGCGACCTCAATACAGGGCAGGCCATGCTGGTGGCTTTTGCTTTTTATATTTCCTATTTCATTATGGCTATCCCTGCATCTTTCCTGCTGAAGAAAACAGGTTTCAAAAACGGGATGGTGCTCGGGTTAATGATCATTGCTGCAGGAGCGTTGCTATTTATTCCGGCGGCTGTAAACCGTACTTACATGCTGTTCCTTCTGGGCCTGTTCATACAAGCCACAGGGTTAACCATTTTACAAACGGCATCAAATCCGTACGTTACCATCATGGGGCCTATTGAAAGCGCAGCTAAGCGAATCAGCATCATGGGCATTTGTAACAAAATTGCCGGCGCTATTGCTCCCCTTGTGCTCATTCACAGCCTTACCAAAAACCCGGATGAGATTGACCAGTTGCAACTGCAGCTACCCGGTCTGTCGCTGCAGGAACAAACCGTTATACTCAATGAATTGTCTTCCCGGCTGATCGTGCCCTACATTATTATAGCATTGGTGCTGGTTGGGTTAGGTTTAATGATAAGAATGACCCGCTTGCCTGAAGTAAAACCTCCGGATGAAGATTTTAGCGGAGAAGGAATCAAAAATAACAAGACAAGTATTTTCCAGTTCCCTTTTTTATTGTTGGGCGCCATAACGATCTTTTGTTCAACGAGTGTAGAAGTACTTGTTGTTGATTCCATTATCAACTATGGCCAGTATATGGGCCTCAGCTTCAGGGAAGCGAAATTTTTTGCATCCTATACCCTGCTGATCATGGTCATAAGTTATTTAACAGGAATAATTGTCATTCCCAGGTTTATCCGGCAGCAACGGGTATTGCAATTATCTGCCATTACCGGCCTTGTGCTTTGCGTACTGGCGATTCTGATTTCAGGCAAGGCCTCTGTGTGGCTGATTTGCTTACTCGGACTTTCCAATGCTTTATTATGGCCTTCCATTTGGCCGCTCGCAATTGACGGGCTTGGGCGGTTTACCGAAAAAGGATCTGCATTATTGATAATGGGTATAATCGGGGGAGCGATCACGCCGCTTTTATACGGCTATATCAGCGACAGGGTTGATCCTCAGCAGGCATACTGGATCATGGTGCCCTGTTATATATTCATCTTGTTTTTCGCGGTTAAAGGCCACAGGATAGGTAAAATTTCCGGCTTAAAACCCCGGCTTAAAGCCGTGCACGCACCGGGCAAAGCAGCCGAGTAAGGATTTATAATAAGCGGCTTAGTCTTTTCCGGATAATTTGATTAAAGCAGAACAAAAATCAATACCCCGGCACCGGCCTTAAAAAATAGCCGTAAATAATCCGGATTAAGTAACTTCCATAAATGATGGCGGCGTGGAACATATTTACCGGGATATTTTTTATTGTATTAGGGTTTCTTGTTAAAAACTTTCCCCTACTCATCATAGACTATCGTATGATGACCAAGGAACAAAAGAAAAATGCTGATATTGAAGGACTCACCCGATTCTTAAAAAGAGGATTAATAGCAACAGGCGTTGTCATTATAACCGGGTATATCCTTTTCCGCTTTTTACAAATGCAGCATATTGCAAACTGGATAATGTTACCTGTTGGCTTAACAGGCATTATGATTCTTGTTATTGTATCTCCGAAGTATGATCATACTAAATAATACTCCCCCCTGATCCGCGTTTCATGACTCAAAATAAAATACCCCGGCAGTACCGGGGCATTTGTTCATTAGCGGTTATAAAACTATCTTAAAAATAATAACTCGCGGTATTTAGGCAACAGCCAGTACTGGTCGTCTACCAGCAATTCCAGCTTATCTACATGGTACCGGATCTTATCAAAATGCGCGTCCTTAACCTGGCTTTGGTACGCTATGGCCTTGGTGCGGGTATCTTCTATTTTGTTCACTATCTTTCTCGACTCAATCATTTTTTCAACACCGTCGGCTACTTCGGCAATATGCTCCGATATCTTTTCAAGGATCTGCAACTGGTTGGCGTAAGATGCTTCCGGCAGCCCCAGGTCCTTCAGTCCTTTGATATTGTTAATAAGAATGTTCTGGTATTTTACGGAGCTGGGTAAAATATGACTGGTGCAAAGTTCGCCCATGATGCGGCTTTCGATCTGCACTTTTTTAATATATTTTTCCAGCTCAATCTCGTGCCTCGCTTCCAGTTCGGAGTGATGATAAATACCCAGGTCTTCAAACATTTTTTTAGCGCTGTCTGTAACCATCGCGTCCAATGCCAGTGGCGTTGTTCTTACGTTAGGCAAGCCGCGGCGTTCTGCTTCATGATGCCATTCATCGCTATAGCCATCTCCTTCAAATAATACTTTTTCGGAGCTGGTTATGTATTCACGGATGACCTGCATAATGGCAATTTCCTTTTTGTCGCCTTTCTCAATCAAAGCATCCACTTCTTTTTTAAAGTTCGTTAAGGTTTTTGCCATTATCGCATTGAGGGTGGTCATAGGAATACCGCAATTGGCTGTAGACCCTACAGCACGAAACTCGAACTTGTTGCCCGTGAATGCAAATGGAGAAGTACGGTTGCGGTCTGTATTATCCAATAAAAGCTCAGGAATATTTTTATGGATATCCAGTTTCAAAAGAATTTCATCCTGTTCAGTGAAATTATCGCCCACCCTTGTTTTAATTTCAGTTAAAACCTCATTCAGGTATTTACCGATGAAAACGGATATAATGGCGGGAGGCGCTTCATTGGCGCCCAGCCTGTGATCATTACCTGCAGATGCAATGGAGGCGCGGAGGAGCTCAGCATAGTCATCCACAGCTTTAATTACATTTACAAAAAAGGTAAGGAACATCAGGTTGGTTTTGGGCGTTTTACCGGGTGCTAAAAGATTAACGCCGGTATCGGTTGACATGCTCCAGTTGTTGTGCTTACCACTACCATTAATACCTGCAAAGGGCTTTTCGTGCAACAGCGTTACCAGGTTATGGCGCCGGGCGATCCTGGTCATCAGATCCATTAAAAGAATATTATGATCTACGGCCAGGTTAGCTTCCTCAAAAATAGGGGCACACTCAAACTGCGCCGGGGCTACTTCGTTATGCCGGGTTCTTAAAGGAATACCCAGCCGGTACGCTTCCTCTTCAAAATCTTTCATAAATGCATAGATCCTTTCGGGAATAGACCCGAAATAATGATCTTCTAACTGCTGACCTTTAGCAGGCGAATGACCAAAAACCGTGCGGCCGGTCATCACCAGGTCGGGACGGGCATTGGCTAATCCCGCATCTATCACAAAATACTCCTGCTCCCACCCTAATGTGGCAATAACCCTTGTAATATTTTTATCAAAATAATTGCATACATCTACTGCAGATTTATTCAGGGCTTCCAGTGAACGGAGCAGCGGAGTTTTCGTATCTAAAGATTCGCCGGTATAAGAAACAAAAATAGTTGGGATACAAAGCGTGTTGGCATCGCCAATATTCATGATAAATACAGGTGATGTAGGATCCCAGGCGGTATAGCCTCTTGCTTCAAAGGTAGCTCTTAACCCGCCCGAAGGAAAAGACGAAGCATCCGGTTCCTGCTGTATCAGCGCGGCACCGTCAAACTCCTCAATCGGCGTACCATCGCCTTTGAGTGTAAAGAAAGAATCATGCTTTTCGGCTGTTGTGCCGGTTAAAGGCTGAAACCAATGGGTAAAATGGGTAACGCCTTTAGCTTCCGCCCAATGCCTCAGGCCTGCACTGATATGGTTACCCATCGTACGGTCTATTTTTTTACCGGTTTTAATGGAGGCAACCAGGCTTTTGTAGGCTTCATCACTTAAATATTCCCGGGCCGTTTTTAATGTAAATACGTTTTCTCCAAAAATGCTGGTTATTTTTTGATTCCCTTCTACAAGAATTTCTTTACCCAAACCAGATAAATGATTGATTGCATTAAACCGAAGTGATTCCATCTAATTTAAATTTAATATATTTTTTTTTATGATTATCAAATCAGGGGCAAAACTATTATTTTTTTGGAATAATCAACATAAAATTTTTAATAAATGCACATAAATCATTAAAAAATGTTCATTTACTTAAATAAAGTAAATATTATAATAATAATTAATTTATATACTTCCCGCCTTTCGGCCTAAGTAATGAAACAAAGGGGATCAATAAACAAACGATGTAGATGGCTTTATACCGTACTATAGCACCCGGAAACGGCACAGTATACCCAATAAGTAATAACCCGCTTAGCGCAATCATAACAAGAAACAGGTAAAAGGGTTGGGCAAGGCGGGGAACCATTTGCTTTCCGGCAGATACAGCAGCAAGTATAAGAACCAGTAAAATCAATAGTATTTCAACAAAAGCCATTAAATGAAAGGGACTCTTTATTTCTGTAATATACGGCCGTAAAAAAACATGATTGGCTGCCTGCGGCAGTATGGCTGCATAGCTTTTAACAGTGGGTTCCAAAGGAGTCAGGGGCAATACCGTATTGGCCTGCAGGGCTAAGAACTGGTGCTGCTTTTCTGCAAGCTTAAACGGCAGGTTTAACGCCGGTGAAAGATGCCCGGAAAGAAAGAAGAACAGGATGCCAAAGCTGTAAATGATCAGAAACGGCAGATAAGGCTTAACGGGGTATTTTACAGCAATCCACCAGGCAGCTATGGCAGGCAGCAGTATAAGCGCATTAACATTGCGCAATAAAAAAATAAACATAAAGCCGATAACCCCTACTGCCACTTTTCCTGCTGTTGGTTTTACCGTAATACAATAATGTACCGCATAAATCAGTATGCCTGTAAAGAATACAATTAAGCCGTCTTTGTCTATTCCGCTGTTCCAGAAAAGACAGGAAGGAAGGAAAAAGATAAGGCCAAACAGCAGCAGCCTGTTTTTTGGGGCATGTTTTTGTGCAATTATATACAGGCAGTAAAGTCCCCAGAAAGATAAAGCATTAAAAAAAATGACATTGATATAATAATTACCGCCACTGAACACATTAAAAATAGCGAGCAGCTTAATTAATAAATTCTCCCCGGCATTGCTCCAGGGAGCGTCATCGGCAGTGGAAAAAAGATCACCGGCATTGTTAAAATGCAGACCTGTAGAAAAAAAAACGGAAGGTTGTGTAAGCAGCTTATGACATTCAATAAGTGATTCTTCAAAATATGCCCAACTGTCACTCACCTCAAATACATGCGCGTACAGGTAGCCGTATGCAATTCCTGCCATTACTTTTAAGGCAAAAGCGCTTATCAGCCATTTGTCTGCAACCGGCTTTCCCTGCTTATGGTTTAACCGGCGAAACAACAGGCTGAAGCCGGTAACATATAACAGACCGGTAATAATATATAAAGTAAGATGCAATGCTGGTTAATAATAATTGTAAAGATGTGGTGCTAAAATAATCTATTGTACTTTGATTGAATAAATTTTCACCGTATTATCCTGAACCCTTACTTTTAAATGATTATAATTGAGTATGCCAAAAATTCTATTAGGTGTTTCCAGCTCGTTTTGTGCTAATTTCCTGAGAGGGCAGGTAGCATTTTTGGTGCAGCATGGCTTTGAAGTGATGATCGTTAGCGGGCCGGGAGAAGAGATCAGCATGCTGTGTAAAAAAGAGAATGCCCGGTTGTTTACGGTAGATTTTACTAAAAGGATCACTCCGCTTACCGACTTTTTTCAGCTTTTACGCCTCATCCGCCTCATCCGGAAGGAACGGCCCGACATTATTAATGCCGGCAATCCTAAATCGGGTTTTCTTATTATGCTGGCCTGCCGGATCACCGGGCATAAAAAAAGAATATTTACGCTGCATGGACTATTATCAGATACAAAAAGAGGTGTAATACGCGGGCTGATCACCGCCACAGAAAAGATATCATGTGGCATAGCACATAAAGTGATCGTAGTAAGCCCTACTTTAAAAGCCCATGCAGAAAAAAGAAAAATACTTCCATTGGGCAAAGGGATGGTAATAGGCCGGGGAAGCGCCAATGGTATTGACCTGTATTCGTTTTCAAGAAATGAAGCTATTTTGGCGCATGCCATGCAACTCAAAAAACAATTTGGATTCAATGGCAATGAAATTGTACTCGGTTTTATAGGACGGCTGTCGAAAGATAAAGGAATAGACATTCTTTTTGATGCATTTAACACGTTAAAAACAGCGTATCCGTTTTTACGTATGGTGCTCGCCGGCCCCATAGTGGAAGAGAACCTTTTTTCGAAGCGCCTGCTTCACCAGTTATATCATGATGAAAATATTTTCTATCCCGGTAAATTATCTGATGTAACGGCTCTTTATGAGATAATAGATATTTTGATCGTTCCCTCCTTACGTGAAGGCTTCGGCAATGTGCTGATTGAAGCCGCCGCTATGGAAACGCCTGTGGTTGCATCCGATATACCCGGTTGTAAAGACGCGGTGCTGCCCGGCATCAACGGCGAATTGTTTGAAAAGGGAAACACTGCTGCTCTTGCAGCCGTTTTAAAAAAGCTGATTACCAATAAGGCATTAAGACAGCAATACGGAAGAAACGGAAGAGAATTTGTGTGTGATCATTTTTCTAATGAAGAAATTTGGGCGGGGCAGCTGGAATTATATAAAAACATGTTGTTAACTAAAGGAACTTAACAAATCGCATGGATGAGATGCGGTAACTTTTTTACCTGCCGCCGGTTACAGGTTTGGTAACCTGTTTGGGGGATTGCAAATTAACACGTTAATGATTATATTAACGCTCAGATCATAACAAGCACATTCCACATCACTACACAAACCTCAACAACATGACACTTTCCGAACATTTGTCAAACAACAGTTCCCCCAAACGGATCCTTGCGCTCGATGGCGGCGGTATCCGGGGCGCCTTATCACTCGGCTATCTCCAGCGAATCGAAGATATTTTACGAAAACAGAATGGAAACAATAAAGCATTCCGGCTTTGTGATTATTTCGATTTAATTGGCGGCACAAGCACCGGTTCCATTATAGCATCGTGCCTGGCCATTGGCATGAAGGTGCAGGACATAAAGAATATGTATATGGAGCTGGGCGATAAAATATTCGGCAAAAAAAACAAATGGTGGAAAATTTTTGAAATAGATGACCTGCTAAAAGCCACCTATAAAGCCAAACCGTTAGAAGATGAGCTGCAAAAGCTATTCGGTGATATTAAGCTGGAAAGTGAGGAAATAAAGACAGGCTTATGCATTATTGCAAAACGTGCGGATACCAACAGTGTATGGCCGCTGATCAACCATCCCGGCGGCAAATATTTTAATAGTGCCGACGGACTGAACAAAGATATATTGTTGTGGAAGGCGGTAAGGGCAAGCGCCGCCGCACCTACTTATTTTTTGCCCCAGGTTATTGATGTAGGCGGCGGACTGCATGAAGCCGCCTTTGTAGACGGGGGGGTGAGCATGGCCAATAACCCGGCCTTACAGCTATTGATGGTAGCCACTTTACAGGGATTTCCTTTTAAATGGAAATGCGGAGCCAACAACTTACTCATTGTTTCCGTGGGTACGGGCATGAGCCGGTGGAAACAAATTCCGGCTGATGTTAAAAAGAACAACCTCCTGAACTGGGCAAAGCAATTACCCGATATGTTTATGCAGGATGCAAGCTGGCATAACCAGGCTATTATGCAATGGCTGAGCAATTCGCCTACCGCCTGGGATATTGACGGTGAAATAGGCAAACTCGAAAATGATTGTATCAGCGGCGCTAAAAAAGATGGCGGGCTGATGCAGTACCTGCGCTATAATCTCTGGCTCGATGCTGAAACGCTGAAGCCTTTAATGAAAAAGGATTACAAACAAAGCGAAATTGACGGGTTAACGGAAATGAGCAATGCAGCCAGCAGGTTTGAATTGTATGATATAGGCGTAAAAGCTGCTTCGAAGGAAGTGAAGGAAGATCATTTTGCTGATACCTTTAAACTATAGGAAATGGCAAGTCTTTGTTTCGTTCTGATGCCCTTTGGCGTGAAAACGGATGGCAATAAAAAAGAAATTGACTTTAATAAGGTATATAGCTCATTTATTAAAAAAGCGATTGAACAGGCAGGACTGTTGCCTGTACGTGCGGATGAGGAGAAAGGGGGCGGGCTTATTCACAAACCCATGTATGAGCGATTGCTTTATTGCGAATTTGCCGTTGCTGATCTCAGTTTTGCCAATGCCAACGTGTTTTACGAATTAGGCATACGTCATGCCGTTAAGCCCTATACTACCGTTAGTATTTTTGAGGCCAATACCAAGCTGCCCTTTGATGTGGCACCGCTGAGAGCTTTGCCGTATAACTTTGAAGCGGGAGAAATACTTGATTGTGCACAAAAGATCAAAGATCTCTCGGATATTATACGCACTAACCTCGATGCGCAGCAGGCACAGCCCGATAGTCCTATCAGTCAAATGATCCCCGCTTATATTTTTCCTGAATTAAATACACTGCAGGCCAAAGCCGACTCCTTCAAAGAAATCATAAATGAAACCAACAACACCAAGCAGCAAATACGGTCGCTGGTAAAAGAATGGCAACAATGGGATGTGAAGGATAAAAAAGCAGGCATCTCGGATGAAGAGAAAGCTTCGAATGAACAGGAAAAAATGAAGCTGACAGCACAGTTAAAAGCAATAGAAAAAGCGGCAGGGAAAGGATTAAAATATAACTATGATCTTGTTTATGCATTAATGGGCGCCTATAAAACCACCAATGCCTTCACCGAAATGGCAGCAATGATACAGCCCATGGTACAACGGGAAAGAAAAGGTGATATCTATCTTCAGCAGCAACTGGCGCTGGCATTAAACAAAACCAGGCACAGGGAGGAAGCGGAGCAGATCCTTAATGATATTATTAACAGGTACGGCGCCGATCCCGAAACCAACGGATTATTAGGTGCGGTATACAAGGGTTTAACGGACGATAACGCAGCTGACGATCTGCTGGCAGCGGCATACCGGCGTAAAGCCATAAAAGCCTATTTAGACGGATTTGACGCAGACCCCAGGGATTTTTATCCCGGCATAAACGCACTCACCTTATTGTTTTTTGAAAATGCGGAGGATCCGCGGTTCAAAAAATATTTTCCTTTGGTGGGCTACTCGGTAGAAAGACAATTAGAAGCCAAACAAAATAACTACTGGGTGCAGGCAACAGCGCTGGAGCTGGCTGCGCTGGAGCTTAACGAAACCAGCGCCAAACAATATCTTGCCGCTGCGCTAACCTGCAACCCGGCCAAATGGGAGAAAGAAACAACGGCGGGAAATCTGAAAAAGATATATACCAGCGCTGCACTGCTGCAAAGCAAAGAAAAACTGGCGTGGCTTATGACCTGTATTGAAAAACTCGGTTAATTTAAACCATTACTTATGGCCTACCGCGATCAATGGAAGATGCTCCATTTGCTCAACACGAGCATGCGCGGAGCACTTAAAGAAACAGAATTGATAGAAATGGGTATTGATTGCTATCCCGATACTATCCAGTACCTGAAGGATGATGGAATTGTTGAGATGGATAGTTCGGGTGCTTACAGCCTCAATCCTATTGTTCGCCGCATGCTCAACAAATTTATGATAGCAATGGGCGCCGGCGATATGAAGGAACTCTATGTTGATGTTCCCTCCTGCTTTATTGTTATGCCTTTTTCGGAGAAGTGGTCCGATACTGTATTTTACGATTTCATTCAGCCTGCAGTTATAAAAGCTAAAATGGAATGTGTTCGTGGAGATATGATCACGCGTGTGGGCAAATTATCTGAAAATATTGTAAAACAAATACAACGCACAGGACTGGTAATAGCCGATATTTCAGTAACCAATGCCAATGTATTTTATGAATTAGGCATTGCCGACACCATAGGAAGAGACGTTTTTTTGTTGTATGAAAAGCATATCGAACAAAACCTCCCGGCGGATATACAGGGGGCGCACTATTATGCGTACGATAGAAATAATATTCCGGAGTCGGTTGAACGCTTCGCTGAAAGTTTACTACAATGGAAAGAAAATTATCGTGTGGATATTACTTTAAAATATTGCCGTAAATAACTACAGATGCAGCTCCTTTCACAAATAACAGTAACCGCCGGCGAAAGAAAACCCGTTATTCAATTGCTGCTCGGTGATCTTTCCGCTATCCCTAAGGAACATGCTGTTGACATACTGGTAGTTTCTGCTTTTCCAAATGATTACACACCGTTAGAAGGCTCATTGTTCCTGGCGCTTCAAAAAAAAGGGCTTTTTGTTCGGGCATTGGCCGCAAATAAAGAAATGGACTTAGTAGCCCAATTAGGATGCTGGCTGTCTGCCCCGCTTTCTGCTGAACAAAAAAGCAAATTCCATTTTAAAAAAATCCTTTGTTTTGAGCCGCATTACCATTCTACCGAACCACAAACCATTGTAGGAAATATTTTCAGGTGCATTAACACTTTCGCCTTTGATGAAGACAATGATGAAATAGCTATGCCGGTGCTGGCAACAGGATACCAGAAAGTGCCCATACAAAAAATGCTGCCTGCTTTATTAGAAAACGCTGTTTTCTGGCTACAGAACGGGCTACCATTGAAATGCATCAAGCTGGTGCTATACCGGCAGGAACAGGCAGATGCGGCATTGCCTATATTTGAACCGGTAAAACAACGGCTGGTAAAAACAGTACAGGAGGAAATAAAAAATATAAGTGACATTCCCCGGCGGCCACCTGCAGTATCTTACCCCGAAGTTGCTGAACCCGAAACGGTTTATGCTCCCGGAAATGCGGAACGCCATAATGAATCAACCCGTGCAGCACCACCGGTAGCATTGCAACCCCATACCGCACCCCTTCCAACCTATGACCTGTTTATCAGCTATTCTCATAAGCAAACCGAAGCGGTACAGGAATTTGTAAAAGCCATACGGGAAAAGAAAGATGCGCTTAATATTTTTTACGACAGGAGCAGCATACCAGCAGGCGGGCTTTGGATTAGGAAAATTTCGGAAGCTATACAAAATTCAAAATCGGTACTCTGTATTTTAACACCCGAATATAGTAAATCGGATGTATGCTGGGATGAGTTTCAATGCGCCAAAGTAATGGAGCTGCGAACCAAAAAAAGCATCATTAAAACGATCAGTTTTATTAAAGACGAGGATATGCCACCTATGTTTGCCATTTACAGCTATATTGATTGTACGGAAGCCGACCTTCAGAAATTAATAAGCAGCGCCGGTGAGTTTTGTTAACGTAACCATAACCGCGCAAACCCGGAATGAAAGCTGAACGGGAATCAACGTCCGATCTGCCTTATGGAATTATTTCAATTATAAATAGTAAGCATATGGCTGACATATTTATAAGTTATTCCAGCGAAGATAAGACCAGGGTAAAAGCCATTGCCGAAACACTGGAGCATAAAGGCTGGTCGGTTTGGTGGGACAGGCAAATACCCGTAGGCCAGCGTTACGACACTGTTATAGAGCAGGAATTAAATAAGGCCAAATGCGTAATAGTAATATGGACGCAGCGTTCCGTAAATTCTGAATGGGTAAAGAATGAAGCCAGTGACGCGGCTCAAAGAAATATACTTGCACCGGTTTTACTGGAAGACATAACGATCCCGCTTGCCTTCAGGCGCATTGAGGCAGCCCGGCTTACCGGATGGAATGGAGAAAGGGATCACCCCGAATTAGAAATACTGTTCAGCGCGGTTGCCGCCATTATAAATGGCCCTACCATAACAAATACTGCAACTACGCATGATGCTCAAAGCGTTTTAAAAACGGAGGCTGCACAAAAGAAAAAGTATATCCTGCTAACCCTTGCAGCCTTAGGCGCGCTGTTGGTAGCTCTTGGAATTTTTTTCTTTTCCAACGAATCGCGTCCCCGCGTTATCCGTATTACCGGACAGGTGAAAACCGCCGCTGAAATACCCATTACAGGAGTGGAAGTAAACGCGGATGGCACCCGGTTTTATGCTACTACCATTACCAACGGAACCTATGATCTTCGCCTGGAAAATTATACAGTAGGCGATGAGGTTACGCTCACCACTTCCAACAAAGATTTTGAAGACAAAACCATCGCCGTAAAGATCAGCAGCAGGGAAATGAAAGTAGATTTTGTTTTAAACCCGGTTACCCGGTAAACCCGGCTTCTCCCACCCTTGATGTAATCAGCACCCGGCCTGCATGAGGAATACCTGTTCCCGCTAACGGCACTTTACCAATACCCGGTAACACCAACCGGATTTTAAGGTTGTATATGCTATTAGCAGTGAATAAAATAATAAACTTTATTCATTCATCTAAAATAACGGTCATGAAAAATTTCATTATATACGTGGCCCCGCTGCTGTTCTTATATAACACGGCCCGGGGGCAAACCCTTGTTATAAAAGGCAGGGTAAGATGCCAGAATGAAAGTGTACATTCTACCAGGGGAGCCGAAAACATTATTGTGGTGCCGGCCTTTGTTCCTTCAAAATCCACCATCACAGGCTCTACCCCGCCGGGTTATTTTGAATGCAATACCGGCGTGCCGTTTGCCAAACTGCAGGATAAGCAGGTAAGCCTGTACATCGTTTCGGGATGCAGCCAATGCAGTGAATCTGTAAAACGGGTATTTATTTCCGAAGACCAGGACAGGAAAAATAAGGATAAAGCAAAATCATATGTTACGGTAAAAGACTGGAAGTTTAATGCCAATTGCAGCGATATAGCATTGCCCGCATTCCAAACAGACAGCCTGCTGGGCGTTATCGCGCAGCAGCCCGAACAAAGCATAGGGCAAATAACCAATGCCACTGCCCTGGTGGGAGCACCCGCACTCCTGAACCTCCTCACCAACCTAACGCCCATAATAGGCATTGTATCGAACGCCGGAACTTTCGAGGCAAGGGAACTGGAGCCGGGTAAAATTGAGTATGGTCAGTTCCTGTTTACTTCGGCGTTAACGCACACCGCTAATACCGGCTTTAATTTTTCACCGGCAAGAGACATGTCGGAAGCCGTTTTCTGGAATCCGTCGGCAATCGTTAAAAGCAGCAATCCTTATAATATCAGCCTGCTTACCAATGTAAAAAACAATGCGAAGCTGGGCGGGTATTTCAGGGTGAATGACAAACTTTCTATAGGTGCAGGATTTATATACACGCAGCAGGATGAATACAGGGAGGCTTTGTTTGTAAAAATCTCAAACGAAGCCAATACTGTACGGATAGATTCCTTCCTGATAAAATTAAAGGAATATTCGGCTTTCCTGGCGCCCGCCATGAAAATAAATGACAGGATAAGCGTTGGATTAACCGTAAAATCTATATGGCAGCAATTTAACATTCCCAATATACTCCGGATATCCTTTGATGATAATGGCTCCACCACCAACACCTATACCGACAGTACCATAAAAAAACAAAAATGGGACATGGATGTATCGGCAACCTATAAAGTAAGCAACGCATTACAGGTGGGGATCAACCTGATGAACCTTGCAGGCACAACATTATATGCCGATGCGTTTGCTGCCGGCGGCAATAAGCAGTACAACACGCAAAATCAAAGAGCCATAGGGGTGGGCGCATGCTACAAATGGCAGCGTTTTAATTTTGGGACTGATGTAATTTTTACGGACGATGGCTTTTACGATGCGGCAATAGGTGTAAACTATGTGCCTTTTAACAATGCATTGCTTTCTGCCGGGCTGGCTGTAAAACAACTGAGCTTTTCCGCCGCTTTCAGGGTTAAACACTTCAGGATAGCTTATATTAATGACAATGACCTTATGGTAAATGAAAAAAGAAAGGGAAGATCAGGCATTTTAAATGGCAGTTTATACGGCGGATTTGTTTTTGATTTCTGAGCATACGGGGATCCAAAAGCGTTTCATCAATTATACCGGCATACCATTTAAAAAAGGAGATGAGGTAAATAAGCTTATCTTTACTAATCAACCCGGCAGAACAGCATACCCAAAAAAACAGGCAATTACCGGCCGGCACTTCATCAACATACATATTCATTTTTTACAATAAAAACAAAAATAGCAGCAATGGTATCATCAACAGCAATAATTATTGGAGCAGTATTGGCTTTTTTCTTCCTCGGCGTAAAAATAGTAAGACCAACACACAGGGGTTTAATTGAAAGACTGGGGAAATACAACAAGTTTGCCAATCCCGGGTTCCACTGGATCATACCGTTTATTGACAAAATGTATATCGTTAATATAACAGAACAGATGGTGGATGCGCAGCCGCAGGAAATCATCACAAACGACAACCTGAATGCAAGCGTTGATGCACAGGTTTATTTCAGGGTAGTAGAAGCCGAAGAAAGTGTAAAAAGTTCCCAGTATAACGTAAACAATTACAAATTACAGATCGTTAATCTTGCCCGCACAACACTAAGGAATATTATAGGAACGCTTACCCTCAAATCGGCAAACAGCGAGAGGGGAAAGATCAACGCCGAGCTGCATAACACCTTGCGCAACGAAACGGCAAGCTGGGGGATTATAATCGTACGAACCGAGTTAAAAGAAATAGATCCGCCGCGGGATGTGCAGGAAACGATGAATAAAGTAGTAAAGGCCGAAAATGAAAAAATTGCGGCTATTGATTACGCTACCGCGGCCGAAACAGTGGCTGATGGGGTAAAGCGGGCTAAAATTAAAGAGGCGGAAGGCTATAAAAGGGCTAAAGTATTACATGCCGAAGGAGAAGCGGAAGCCATTATGCTGGTGAATGAAGCAGCCGACAAATATTTTACGGGAAATGCGCAACTGTTAAAAAAGTTAGAAACGCTGGAGGCCTCGCTTAAAACAAATGCGAAGATCGTGATCCCTGCAGGCACGGAACTGGTTAACATTATTGGCGATATGGCCGGCGTATTGCCCGTGCATTTCAGGAAAGAAAAAGAGGGAAACGGCGAAAGCAAAAATTTTCAGCTTACCGGCAATGCCGAATAAAAAAACTGAAATTTTATTTTACCGGGGAAGTAGTAGCAAGCGTTAGCAGGAATACCGATTCCTGCAACGCAGTTACGCTGTGCGGCAAACCTTTATGCAGGGCTATCATCTGTTCCTTTTTCAATATTACCGATTCTTCATCCGTAGCAAAGCTAATTTCACCTTCCAGCACCTGCACACTAATGATCCCGGCGGCGGTATGCTTTGCCATAACAGCGCCTTCATGCAGGGCAACCAGTACTATGCTTAATCCATCGGTTTTATATACCGTTATCGCATTACGGTCGCTGTTATCCCAGGTGGCTTCCTTTTTTATTTGCCTTATAAAATCGGCAATATCCATACGCACCAATGGCGCATCCAGCACCCTGTCGCCTTCCGGCCTTGCTTCTGTTGATGCATTGTATTTCGCCTCCATAAGCATTATTTGAATTAAAACATAAATATAAGCTTTCCTGTGCCGCCACTACGTTATACCCGGATTAATATAAGGTTATTCCCCGATTAATATTAGCGCTGCCCGGG
>NZ_DAOMQT010000059.1:0-25206 GCF_035445465.1 Agriterribacter sp. | reverse complement strand
GTCTCCGCCGCCCACACGAAGCAAAGCGGTGCGACAATTTTAAATGCACCCGCCTTGAAAGCGGGTAAAAGATAGGATACTTATCGTTTATCAGGGTGTACTTTCATTTTCCTGAGCACATTGTTGATATCTATAGTTATGGTATAGATCAGCTCAAATTGATCTGTTATTGTTTTAAAGCCTGATAATGTTTTCCTTACATTGCTGTTTCCTGCTCCTTCGGTTAACTCCGAAATTCTTTGTGCTAAAAGCCCCTGTATAATATCGCGGATCCGCGAAAACCCCTTTCCGGTGGCATCCGCTATCCCGCTTCCATTGTGCTGAGACAGGGCAATACCCAACTGCATTTGTAATGCTATGCTGTTGGCTACAGGTTTAAAGGCATCCGAATGGTACCGCAGCGCCAGGGAGCGGGAATAGGTTCCCAGGGTAGCAATATGTGAGCTAAGCATATGATTACTAACCACCAGGTGGTGAAGCAATTCGGGCTGACTGATTTTATTCCTGGGCTCCGACAACAAGCGCTGAAAGGCATCCGAAAGATTGGCCAAAGCAACATACGTGTCTTTTCTTGCCATTTTGTATACTACAATCTCCGGCGCTACATCGTAAAACGCCTGCGCTACTGCACTAAAATACTGCAGGTTGGCTTCCATGAGCTTATGAATATATTCGTGTACCTGTTCCTGCTCCCATTTTGGCAAAAAGAAAAAGGCGGCGGTAAAGGAAATAACAGATCCTATAGCGGTGTCTATTACACGGTCCGTGGCGAGGCTTTTAAAATCGGCAGGATGCATGAAATGGAAAGAAAATAACACATATATCGTAATAGCTGCCACGCTAATGGAATACTGGATCTGTAAAAAACTATACCCGATAACCATGGAAAGCACCATAAAACCAAATAATATGGTGTTATTGTGTACGAAATACAATAATATAAAGCCAAGTGCTGCGCCTGCTACGGTTCCGGACAGGCGTTCGATATTTCTTTTTTTGCTTATGCTGTATGCGGGCTTCAAAATGGTAACGATAGTTAAAAGTATCCAGTAGCTGTGTCCAAAGGGGAGGAACTGCCCGATCGTATAACCTGCCAGCATACAAATGCTTATCCGCAGTGAATGGCGGAATATATTAGACTGGAGTGAAAAGTTTTCAGCAAGTAATTTTACATCAAAGTCCTGCCGGGAAACAAATTGCTTCACATCTATTTCCTGCTTTACAGCATTGCCTGCCTCGCTGCTGTAAGCCGTGTAGGTATGCAGCCGCTTAATGCGTTCGCTAATGTCTTTAATTGAATTAAGGATGTGCCTCAGGCTAATAAAGCCCTCAAGCGTATCCGGGTTCAAATGGCTGTTCCTGTAGGCAACAAACTCCTGCTCTGTTTCATTAATGAACGCATCTAACCTTTCCTCATTCCGCGAGGGGAAACCGCTTTGTATAACCAGTCCTATTTTTTCCAGTTCGTTGGCTACTTCCAGAATAAGTTGCCGGAAAGGCTCCATGATCTTTCCGTCTTTAAAATAATGATGGAGGGCCTTATAATTTTGTTGTGATGTCATTACCTGCTCAAACAGGTCAACCGAATCAATGAACATCATCATTAAGGTTCGTCCTCTGGCTGTAGACTCCCGCGTAAACCCCCTTGCTTTGAACAATAATTCCCGCAATTGCTCCTGCTGGTTGTGTATGCTTATTTGCAGGGGAAGCAATTCTTTGTATACATCATCATCGTTCGCATCGGCTTTATATAATTTTGATTTTGTTTTAAGATAAGAGGCGGTAAGAAAAATGCATTCCCCGAGCGCCTGCTGAATAAGCCGGTAGGGCCGCAACGAATACAATAAAAGGCTCAGGAGCATATACCATACCCCTCCCCCCAAAATAAAAAGTGCATCGCTGATCACCCGCTCCTGTATATGATGCACGTCAATGTTAAGCACCATTACAATAATGGCAATAAGCCCTATAGAATTGGCGCGGTTACCATAGATGCCAATAAAGGAGAGAAAGAAGCTTAAAGCCGTAAGCTCTATAGCCAGCAGCCAGGGGTAATTACGTATATAGCCTATGATGATGGCTATGGTAAAATTCAGGACATTACTTACCAGCATGCCATTCCTTCGGTGATGGATGGGGCCGGGAGAATCGGTAAGGCTAACCATCAGCGCGCCCAAAGGCAGGGCAATGCCAACAGACAACCAGTTGAAATGATATAACACCAGGGCAGGCAATATGGCTCCTACGGTAATGCGAAGCCCTTTGGTAAGGTATTGCCCGGTTATAAATTTCTTAAACTCGTTAACGTAATTAAAATCCGAAATGGTGCGCAGCATTGTGCTGCAAAATTAGTGGTTAATAAAAATACGGAAGCAGCCGAAGCTAATAAGCGGATTATGCCCGGATTAATTGACGGATATTTAAGGATTTTATTTTTGCGGGTTGGTTACTTTGCGGTAGGGCACCTATACGAAGTAAGCGTAAACGCTAATCCAACTTCTGCTATAACATATGCGTCTGTTTGGTTACGGAACCCGCGCTGGCGGCCTTTTGTGCCTATTCTTACGCCATCTCCCGTTTCATAAGAACGGTCCTGCAGTGCATACCAGGGGGTAGATGAGCCATCGGGCAGCGTGCTGGCAAATGCATCGGGAGCATAATAAGCGCTTACATCATCAAGATAGTCGGTAGTGGTAAACCGGTAGGCTACCTCAAAAGAAAAGTTGATATTAGGGTTAATATTGTATTTAATGCCCATACCCAACGGAAGGCAGAAAGCCACAGCGCTGTAAGGCTTACGCCCGGGATATAAGGATGAACCCTGCCCTTCTGTACCCAGCGGCCGGAGAAAATATTTTTTCCCCTGTAAGTACGCGTAGGGATCATAGTTAAATGCGCCAATACCTAAAGTAACATAAGGCGTAAAACCAAATTCCGGCTCTCCCGGTACAAAACGCATAAAATTAAAATCACCCTGCAGGGTGGCTTCCCAAATATTACTGTTAAAGCTGAGGTTCCTTCTTTTTTGAAAATCGTTCTTACTGTAAACGTCTGAATAGCCTAATTGCGCATAATGCACGCCAAGGCGGAGTGCGATATATTCTCCAAACTGTTTACGAAAAAAAACACCGAGCGCCGGCTTGGGGCGGTTAATGGCTGCATTGGTATTAATGTCGCCAAAATAATGTGCTGCGCCTACTGTTATACCAAATTCGCCCTCCTGCACCACGCCATCTACCTGTGCAATGGAAGATGAAATAAAGGCTAAAAACAAAATTGATACGAATATCTTCTTCATTAAAAATGCATTTGTTTTACAAAACCTCTCCAAAAACATGGAAACACCCTAAGCAGGCCCTAACGTGGCATTGTACCGCACAATTACCTGATGCAAAATACAAGATTAGTAGCGAATGTCAATGATATAATAACCGATTTTAATGAAATCTTAATAGATATGTGGTTCATCGGGCCTCAAAGCCAAATAAAATACAAATTTCAAATCCGAAAGATAAAAATCCGAAATTCGAAGGGAAATACCTTAAGATCTATTCATTATGCCCACTATCAAAACCCAGCGCAACAGCACAAAGAAAGAAGTCATTATCGGTAAGGCCGCCAGGCTTTTCAGGGAAAAAAGCTTTTCCGGAACCTCCATGAGAGACCTGGCAGAAGCGGTAGGCGTAGAAGCAGCCAGCCTGTATAACCATATTCAATCCAAGGCGGAGATCCTGCAGGTTATTTGCTTCAGGGTTGCTAATATTTTTATGGAACATCTTGAAAAAATAGAAGTCAGTACGCAACCTGCTATTGATAAGATCAAAGCCATCCTGCGGTTCCATATTCAGCACATGGTTAACAACTATGAAGATGTGCATGTGGCCGACAGGGAGTGGCGGCATCTTTCAGAACCTTATTTGTCTAATTATAAAGTACAACGGAAAAATTACCGCCAGCGGTTAGCCGCCATTATAGAAAACGGGATACGAAAAAAAGAACTTAAAGCCATTGATGCCCCCACTGCAGTGCTGATTATGCTGCATGCCATAAGCGGTATCGAATCCTGGCATCGTTCCAAACAAAAGATCTCGGCCGAACAATTGGAAAAGAATATGGTCATTATACTGGTTGAAGGACTGGAAATATAAGGTTGCGGCCCTGCTGCGGGGTATGGATATGCCTTTTGGCCGGAAGACGAGGAAGTGAGGCAGGGTTATATTTTAACCTGCCGCCGGCACTCCAAAACAAATACGATAATAATTGATTTTGATATTGGCTGATGTTGTAACTTCGGTGGCATATATTAAAGCATCACCTTACTCCCGCTGTACAACCTCTTTCTATGAATTTACGCACTTACCTGTGGCGAAGCACATTTTGATTATTATAACCGTTATACATTCATCAGACAAAAACAAAAAAAATGGCTATCAGAGAATCTGTAAAGATGCTTCCCAGCGAAATTTGGAAGGACCTCCCTGAGCATGAAACCAAAGGCGCTGTATGGTACAAGTATGCCATCTCCAATCATGGCAGGTTAGTTAAGTACAATAAGCGGATATCGGATGGCTTTGTATTGCGGCTGAGCAGGCAGGCCAATTACCCGATATGGCGAAAAAAGCTAAACGGTGAATACTATACCGCTTTGATCCACCGGCTGGTAGCAAAACATTTTTTGCCCAAGCCCAAAGCGAAGCAGAATTTTATTATTCATCTTGATCACAATTATGAGAATAATAAATACAGCAACCTTAAATGGGCAACCCAGGATGAGGTATCGGCGCACAACAAAAAGAACCCAAGGGTAAAAGCTGCTTTAAAAAGGCGGAAAGAGAATCCCACCAAAAAAGGACCGAAGCTTGACATCAGGAAAGTAAAAGGAATAAAGAAGCTGCTGAAAGAAAAAAAGACGCTCCGGGAAATCGCGGATAAATACGGGGTATCTGATATGCAGGTACACCGTATTAAAACCAAAGAGAACTGGGCGCATGTAAAAATATAAATTCACTTTACCGTTCCCTTGCCCAGGATTACACTAAATGGAGTGCCCTCTTTGTAAACAGCAGGAACGTTATTGGCCTGCCCTTTCAGCCGGAATCGTTCGGATTGCAGCCTGATGCTGCTTCCATCGGTAGCCTGCACCCGTTGAATAACAAAGCCGATAAGCGCTTTTCTTCTGCCCTGGGCCGGTGTTACGTCCACAATTTTGCCGTAAACAGGCGCTCCTTTTTTTATAATTACCCTGCCTCCTGCCTCCACATCTTCGTTGCAGTGAAGGCGAACGATAGCGCCGTCTTTATGTTTTTCTTCCGAGCTCAGATCCTGGTCTAAAATTACGCTTATCTTTTTTCCGGCAGGAACGCTTATCGGCCGGGTTAAAGCATTGGCTGGAGTGGGTGGCAGAGACTCCTCTGTAACTTCCTCTTCCGGAGCAGCCTCGTTTTTATCCGGAGTTTGACTTTCTTTATCCTTTACTTTTTCAACCGGCAGCGGTTTTGTTTTTTTCTTGCCGGAGTCTTCCTTTGCCCGCACGGGTTCCGGCGCCGACATGTAAGGCAGGCTGTTTTTTGCTAACTGCTCTTCAATAATACCCGTGTTTTTGGGTATTTGCGCCGGTGCTTCGTTTAACGGAAGGGCTACATGATATTCCTTGCTGACGACACTGCCGGCGCTTTGTCCTATGCGCTTTTCCTTATCCCTGTTGCTGTAATAATTGGCGGTAAGCAATGCTGCACACAGTATAACGACCCCAATAAGCAATACGATGGATTTATTTGTATTCCACCGGTTGAGATACGCAGCTATGTTCTCGAACTTAAATGCCCTGATGGGTGGAAGCTTTACTGCTCCCGGCGTTGCTGACAATGCCCGAATGGCGGCCGGCAGTGATAACCAGCGTTGACTTATACTGAGCGGCATGCCCTTATAGTTGGTTGCCGGCTGTGGTTTTTCCTGCACATCCCGCTTCAGCATTTCCGCCAGTTCCGCTTCATTGAGTAAAGCAGATGGAATACTTTTAAGAAGCGCTGCTTTGAAAGCGCTCACCGAGGGAAAACGCTTTGCTGATTTTTTTTCCAAAGCCTTAAATATTACCTGCTGTAGTGCGGGGGTGGTTTTGCTGATAAGTTCAGGATCAGGCGGAGGCTTTTCTTCCAGCTTTGCTTTCATCAGATGGTAATCCGTATCGCCGTTGAACGGGGGATGCCCGCAGAGCAATTCATATAAAATATTTCCCGTTGCATAGATGTCCGATAGCTCATCGCCCTCCTTTCCCTGTATTTGTTCGGGCGCCATATATTCCAGGGTGCCCACCGATTTCCCCTGCTGGGTTAGCCGCTGCGAATTGCGTATGCGGGCTATGCCAAAATCCATGATCTTCACTTCTCCTTCTTCCGAAATTATTATGTTGGCAGGTTTGAGATCGCGGTGTATAATACCTTTGCGATGCGCATGTTCTAACCCGTTAAGTAACTGGCTTACCATACTGCATGCCATAAGGGAGCTCATAGCGCCTTTTTTGTGCAGCCATTCTTCCAGTGTATTGCCTTTCACATATTCCATCACCATCCAGTAGGTATCCCCGCGGGGAATAAAAGCATAGAGGTGCGTTATATTGGGGTGGTTTAATTTAGCCAGCGCCAGCGCCTCCTGCTGAAAGCGGGCCTGCATCTGTTCGGTAGACGTGTTTACCGGCTTATTCAATATCTTAATGGCTGCATAACGTTCCAGCATCACATCTTTTGCAAGGTATACGGTACCCATACCGCCTTCTCCTATTTTATCCAATATTTCATACGCTTCATTACTGGGCTGCTTCATAACATAATATTTTGTTCTTTGGTGACTCCATTGCTGATCACTTCCTGCCCGGCGTTTATTTCGATCAGCAATGCTGAAAAATTATCGCGTGCAACACGCTCAAAACAAAGGGCTTTAATACATTCCATGGCAAACTCCGGCCGGCGCATGGAAAAGAGCAATGCCAGCTCGGCATCGGATAACATATCATAAATACCATCGGAACATAAAAAATAATAGTCACCCGGATGCACAGGCAGCGGCCCGCCTATCTGCGGGCTAACCTGGTCTGCCGTACCCAGCGCCTGCATCAGCACATGTTTCATATCATGATTGCGGGCTTCTTCCGGTTTTACTTTCCCTTCCCTTATCATCTGGGTTACCAGGGTTTGATCTGTAGTGCATTGCACCAGTTCATTGTTTGAAAAAAAGTACAGGCGGCTGTCTCCCACATGGGCAAAGCTGAGGGTATTACCGCTGATGAAGACCGCTGTTGAGGTAGTGCCCATACCGCTGCAGGCCGGATCGTTAGCGGAAGTGGTGCGAATGTTGTGATGCATTACCTGCACCAGTGCCTTTAGCATTTTTTTAGCCTCATGCCGGTTGTATTCCCGCTCCATGTATGCTCTTGCCGATTCACAGGCTATCCTGCTGGCCACTTCTCCCGCATTATGTCCGCCCATACCATCGGCCACCATAGCAAACCAGGCATCCTGGTTTTGGCCAGGGCAGAAATAAAGAATACGGTCTTCATTGGAACTACGGGCCGGGCCGGTTTCCGATAAGCAATAAATATTACATGAAATTGCTGTTGTACTATTTACGAAAGCACGGTCTGTTTTTTTTTGCCAGGGAAATCGCATAAAAATATTTTACCATGAACGTGTCATAACGGCTGCCTGCCGCGGCTCCCCGTACGGGGGAGCCGGCGGTTTGAGGCAGTGCCCGTCAAAAAAAGCAGGTGATCATATACCGAAGGGCATCCTGTTATCGAATCACTTCCTGCCTGCCCATCAGTTCAATGGCATATTTAATGGGTATAGAATAAGACATGGTTGAGTTACCCGCAGAATAAATGCCTATTACACGTCCCTGCTCATCAAACATTGGTCCGCCACTGTTACCGGGGCCGGTGGAATTAATGGTAAGCTGGTAATAATCGCCCATAACGCTCAGGTATTCATCTATTTTATTACCGCTGCTGCTACCCTTTACCAAGCGCCCGATATTACCGGTGCTTACCGTTGGCACCGGTACTTTTACAATATTGGGGTTACGGTTAAAAGCATCCTGCGAGCGGTTGGCAACAAACTGGTCGGGCGACATACCGGGATATCCCATCACCACTACAGGGCTGCCAGGTTCTATTTCATTATAATTGTCGAACATTTCTACCTGCGTAAGTGTTTCAGGTAGTTCAATTTTTATCATCGCCACATCATGAACGTTGGAAATACGCACAACTTTTGCCGGGGTGCGTAATGAATTGTTGGCAAAAGTAACATCCAGGTAGGCAGAGCGGCCGTCAATCATTTTAACGCCTGCCTGGATCAGTTGCCGGTTATAGTTCATGGCTTCCGCAGGCACCCAATTACTTACCTGTTCCTGGCTAATGCTCACTTTTTCATTAACAGCAAGCTCTCCCTTCTCATTCATTCCAATGAGCAGTCCGGGGAAAGCATCGGGAGAAAACTGGTAGGAGGTGAGCCAGGGTGTTGCTACATGGCGGTTGGTCATAATAAAGCCGCGTTCATCTACTACAAAGCCGGTTCCTGTGCCAAAACCTCCTATGGGCCGCAGGTCTGCACCCTGTGGTGATGCACTTTGTGTAGAGAGCCAGGGCTCTGTGGCACCCGTATTATTGGTAACATAAGCTGCCATGTACATGGTGCCCTGCTGCGTTTTCTGTGGCAGGTACACATGGTAGAGCTGCTCCCCGGTATTGGTTAATTCCAGTTTCCAGCCCAGTTCTATGGATACCACTTTAGTTTCATTGGCTTTATTGATCTGGGCGGCAGAAAGCGATCGTGCACTTCCTGAAGAATCTGTATTTGCGCCAGCGATATGGATTACCTGGGATGCGGAACGATTGGAGTATACCAGCCAGCCAGCCGTTCCCATAAGGATCAGCAACGCTGCAATGGCAACAAGAACACCCTTGCGACTCTTCTTCTCGGATTGCGCTATCATGTGCAGCATCGTTTGCTTGCCAATGGTTTCCTTAGGCAATGCGGTGTTAGCAGCCGCAGGAGCAGCCTGATGCAGCTTCGTTTCCTTAGATGAACCATCCACCGCGTCTACCACACGGGTTTTTTTGATATGGGAAACGGGTTTAGGATCCAAATTGAATGCTAAAAGGGGACCTTCTTTGCCCAGCCGGATCGTATCACCGGCTATGAGCGCAGTTGTTCCTGTAATAACCTGCCCGTTTACATAAGTGCCGTTCTTACTTTGCAGATCGGTTATTTCATAGGTATCCGGAACCTGCGGGTTTACCCGGATATGACAATGCTGCCGGCTGATGATATCATTTGCCGGATCGAAGGCGATAAGATTGGCATCGCCCCTGCCGATAGTGATGTTCAGGGTGGGCGTTACTGTAAACTTTTCAGTTTGTCCTTTGTTTTGCCCATCCATATACCGGATGAGAACAGTTGTGGGATTTTGAGTGCTCATACATTTTTTTTGACGGTTGTAAGAAATGATTCAGTGCGTTATTGCAGGCAGGCCGGGGTGAAAGTCATAAGCTGCGTCTTTTCATTCTACCGGAATGCAGGCGCTTTAGCTTATATCGCAGTACAACTCAAAAAGTAATCAGGAAAAAGAATCTTTTTTTTAAGGTTGAAGCAGAAATGGCTGCAACTTTTATAGGAAAGCATTATTTCGCGTTTACCTGGCCTCCGGTAGGCGGGCGGGAAATTATTGGTCTATGGGTAGGAATATATAAATGTGAGAGATACGGGGGAACTCCTGTATTTATTCGGCTGCCGCAAAGCTTTTATTATTAATGAACGTGGAATCGGTAAGTGTTCGTAAAAAAGCCAGCAGGTCCAGCTTTTCGTAATCGCTGATCGCTATCTTATCTTTTACCAGCGGGTCGGTGGTAGGGCTGCTCACCACGCCAAAGCGGTAATGATCTATAACGGCTCCTATGGAATAAAAGCGTCCATCGTGCCCGTAAGGAAAAGTGGCATATACATTCCTGAGGCTGGGCACTTTAAACTTGAGCGAATCGGCAGGGTTGCCGGTAACATGCATGCGGCCAACGTCTTTTAATATATCGTTTACCGGCAGGCCTGTATTCCTGAACGAATGATCGGTAAATAAGGGTTCTGTATGACAGGCAGCACATTTTGCCTGAAAAACCTGGTAGCCTGCCGCTTCGGCTTCCGTAAAAGAAGCTGTGCCCCTTTTTACTTTATCGTATTTGGAATCGGCCGAAACTAACATAGCAACGAACTGTGTTAACGCTTTAAGCATTCTTTGCGAATTGATCTCTTCATCGCCAAAAACCGTTTTGAACATCTGCCGGTAAGCGGCGTCATCCTTTAGTTTGGCAATGACGTTATCTATGGTTTCTGCCATTTCATTTTCGGCAACAATAGGCGCCAGCGGCTGCACTTCAATATGATTGATGCCCCCGTCCCAGTGCATTTCCTTCATCCAGGCCACATTAAATAAGCCCGGGGCGTTGCGGGTGGTAAACTGGTTGTTGAAACCATGACTAAATGGATGATCAAAAGTGGCAAACGCGGCGAACTGCTGGTGGCAGGAAGCACAGGGGAAATTGCCATCCTGCGAAAGACGGCCATCGTAAAACAGCTTCTTTCCCAATTCAAAGCCCTGCTGGCTGAGCGTATTATTTTCAAACTTATATACCGGGTCGGGAAATCCCGGTGGTATTATGAATTGCAACGGTACTAACGGAGCCGCAACACTACCCTGTTTTTTACAGGCTTCCAGGAATAATAAGCAGCCAAGCAGCAACCCTATAAGCGATATGACGGCGCGATGCATCATTCTTCTGTTATTGATGCTATGCTGAACATGGTGGCATAATTGTCTGCATATAAGCCGGCTAATGAACCGGGGCTATGCACGAATGCGTTATCGGCTATGGATAAAGCATGCACGGCATTGAACCATTTGCTTATATCGGCCTTAATAACAACAGTGGTTGTGCGGCTATCCTTTAACGTTATTTGCCGGCCTTCCGGAGCGGGGAGCACAATGGAGCGTATGGCTTTGTGCTCTCCGCTGAAGCCCCCAATATGATAGGTAAAATTGCCGTCCGGAACGGTAGAAAAAGAAGAAGCCCCTTCAAGCTTGGCCATAATGTAGCCGCTGTTCCAGGTCCAGAACATGCCTTTGGCCGGGTCAAGATCGCCGCTCTGGGCGCCGCTTACATTATCAATGCTGTCTACTCCTAACTGAAAAGAAAGACCATTAAAGGTGTTTTGATCAGTGGAAACGGTGAAGGAAAGGGTATTGCCAATGGCTGCATCTGCAAGCCGGTATTTAACTTCATTGGTCACGGGTAAAACGGTATGGTTATTTTGCAGCGACAAGGCGCTTATATAAAACCGGAAGGCGGTAACCGTATAATCTTCTCCGAAAGCGTTGGTATAGGGTTGATTGAAGATCAAAGGCTGCCCCTGCACAACAGGCTGGAATACGATGTGTACGGTATAGGATTTACCTGTACTGTCATCATCTTTTAATTCTTTCTGGCAACTGCACAGCAGGAATAAAAACACAACTGCAATATAACCGGCGCCTGCTTTCATAATGGTATCTTAAAGATAAGGCTAAAAAAGGGAGAAAGGAAATAGCTGCATCCCTTATGTCCAATGACCGCCTTTTCATTTAACCGGTGTCTTCAAAAAGCTAAGTATATGTATTGATAATTCTGCCCGGCAGTTGCGTTAGTACCGCTCATGTAGACTGTTCCGAATTGCTTCAATAAAGCTTTTCTCTATCCCGAAGGGATACAAGGTTTATGTTACCACAATCATTATCTCACTCCTCCGGTCTCACCTTACGCCTTCCTTCCTTTATCTGCCCCTTTATTTTCTTTTCCTCCATCCGCTTTTGCTTAGCGGCTTTGGTAGGTTTGCTGGCTATTCTTTTTCGGGGCTTTATTAAGGATTGATTAATGAGGTCGTTCATCTTTTTTACCACCAATTGCTTATTGTCTAATTGGGTACGCGCCGCCTGTGACTTCACCAGCAATAACCCATCAGCGTTGATCTTATTGCGGAGCTTTTGCTTTACCAATTGTTTTTGCTCCTCATCCAGCAGGGCCGACCGGTCAATATCAAAATAGCCTTCCACCATGGTCTCCACCTTGTTAACATTTTGACCGCCTTTACCGCCGCTCCTGGCAGTTTTAAATATAATTTCCTTCCGTATGTCTACTTTGCTCATACTACTGTAATTATATTATGTCATATCTCATTGTTGGAAGTGAAAGGTGAAACGTGAGCACAATTTCACGTCTAACCTCTGTCATCTTACGATTAACATACCCCTACGTTATGTGTATCTTTCCGGTTGCTTATTATTGTTTCAATACGGATGGGATTGTGCAGGAAAATTAGTTTTTTTCCGCCAATTTATTTTCACATTAACTTGCAGTGCAGTAAAAGCGGGCATTTATGCGGGCAGTAATACAACGTGTTTCGGAAGCTTCCGTTACGGTAGAAGGTAAAATAAGCGGCATTATTAAAAACGGGTTGCTGGTATTACTGGGCATAACGGATACCGACAGCGCCGGAGATATAGAATGGGTAAGCGCCAAAATGGTGCATATGCGTATTTTTAATGATGCACAGGGTGTGATGAATGTAAGTATCAAAGAAACGGGGGGCGATATTTTATTAGTGAGCCAGTTTACTTTACACGCATCCACCAAAAAGGGTAACCGGCCTTCGTACAGCAGGGCCGGCAAAAGTGATATGGCTATTCCCCTGTATGAAAAAATGATCGTTCAATTAGAAAATGATCTCGGGAAAAAAATACAAACCGGTATTTTTGGTGCCGATATGAAAGTGGCGTTGATCAATGACGGGCCAGTAACGATTGTGATAGATTCTAAAAACAGAGAATGAGCTTATCTGTGATTTTTGGCAAAGGCTTTGCAACTTGAGGCGTATCATTGCGTTAGTAACCAGGCAGTTTACGCTTTTATCGTATAAATCCGCATTATAAATGATATTACAAACCGCAGAAGATATTCAACGGTTAAATGAAAGAATACAGGAAGCCGGCTCCTTTGTTGACCGTTTGGAAAGCGAGATAGCCACCATAATCGTTGGTCAGCAGTATATGATTAACCGCCTGCTGATTGGTTTGCTCAGCAACGGGCATGTGCTGCTGGAAGGTGTGCCCGGGCTGGCTAAAACACTTTCTATTAAATCGCTGGCGCAATCTGTTAACGCCAAATTCAGCCGCATACAGTTTACGCCCGACCTGCTGCCGGCAGATGTGATTGGAACAATGATCTATCACCAGCAAAAGCATGAATTTGTGGTGCGCAGGGGGCCCATCTTCGCCAATTTCATTTTGGCCGATGAAATTAACCGCGCCCCCGCTAAAGTGCAGAGCGCCCTGTTAGAAGCCATGCAGGAAAGGCAGGTAACCATTGGCGAAACCACATATAAGCTGGATGAGCCATTTTTGGTGCTGGCTACACAAAATCCTATTGACCAGGAAGGCACTTACCCGTTGCCCGAGGCGCAGGTTGACCGCTTTATGCTGAAAGTGCTGATTGATTATCCCAGCCGGGAAGAAGAGCTGCTTATTGTTCGCCAGAATTTGAACCGGGTTAAAATTCCTCCTATAAAACAGGTAGTGAGCACATTAGAAGTATTGCAGGCGAGAGACCTGGTAAGGGAGGTATATATGGATGAAAAGATAGAGAACTATATATTAGATATTGTTTTTGCAACCCGTAATCCATCACAATACCGGTTAGATAAACTCAAACCGCTCATCGCTTACGGGGGATCGCCCCGGGCTTCCATTAACCTGGCCCTGGCGGCTAAGGCACATGCGTTTTTGAACAAGCGGGGTTATGTTATACCTGAAGATGTAAGGAGCATTGCCAAAGATGTGATCCGTCATCGTATAGGATTAACCTATGAAGCGGAAGCGGAAAGTATTAATGCCGAAATTGTGGTAGAAGAAATATTAAGAGCGGTGAATGTGCCGTGAGAATTTGAAAATGAGGGAATTTGAAAATGGGAGAAGCGAAACCCATGAGGTTTACGGGCTGGCAATTGCAGGGTAGGGAAACCTCATCGGTTTAGAGCAAGGGAGATGTGATGAAAGCGGTCGGTACCCGACAAAGGAGGGACAGACCGCTGATGAAATACAAAGTATCAAAAACCAAATTACAAGAACCAAATAAGATACAAATTTCAAATTCGAAGAAGAGAGAAAAGTGAGAAATGAAACAAGAGTACGTAGCTTATCATTAGCAATTACTCAACTGAAAGCTGACGGCTCATTGCTGACAGCTAATAGCAATATGAAAGCAAAAAAACGCGTTAGCGCTAAAAGTGCTGATAACACTTTAAGCGTAGCCGACATATTAAAAAAGGTAAAAGAGCTGGAGATCAGGAGCAAAAAGCTCACTACCAATTTCTTTACCGGTGAATACCACACGGCGTTCAAAGGCCGGGGCATGGTGTTTAAGGAAGTGAGGGAATACGCGGCAGGAGATGATGTGCGGTTTATAGACTGGAATGTATCTGCCCGTATGGGCGCCCCGTTCAGCAAGCTGTTTGAAGAGGAAAGAGAGCTTACCATGATGCTGCTGGTAGACATTAGCGCCAGCTCCCTGTTTGGAACCGTGCAGCAGCGCAAAAAAGACCTGATCACCGAGGTGTGCGCCGTGCTGGCTTTTTCTGCCGTAAATAATAATGATAAGGTAGGTGTTATTTTTTTTAGCGATAAAATTGAATTTTACATTCCGCCTAAAAAGGGTAAGGAGCATGCGTTGTATGTGGTGAGGGAATTATTAACCGTACAGCCTAAAAGCAAAGGAACCAACCTGAATGAAGCGGTACGGTTCTTTAATACCGCCGTTAAGCAAAAAAGCATTGCCTTTATTTTAAGCGATTTCATGGTAGAACAGTACGATGATCCCCTGAGGGTTGCCGGCAACCGCCACGATGTTATTGGTATTAAAGTGTACGATAAAATGGATATGGACTTGCCTGAAATAGGTATGACGCAGGTGCAGGACGCAGAAACGGGCCGCACGCAATGGATTGATACCAACGACAAAATGGTACAGTATAATTATCACGAACAGTTTATGCGGAATGAAGAAGCCTGCAGGCTTTCTTTTCTAAAATCGGGCGCCGACCTGCTTTACCTGCGAACGGATGAAGATTACGTAAAAGTGTTACAGCGGTTTTTTTCAAAGAGAAAAAAAGCAGCAAAATAAATTACTCCCTGGTAGCCTGCGATGAAGAAATGTAAATATATAAAAGGGCGCATTCGTTTAATAGGCCCCGTTGGGTGCATTTTTAATTCCGGATCGCCAGGGCGGTTACCGGTATACTTGTTTACGCTGCTGGCTCATTGCCTCTTTTTTACCGCTGTGGCTTCTGCCCAGTCTTCTTCTGCAACCATAAAAGCTTCCGTGAACCGCGATCATGTGCTGATCGGTGAGCCCGTTGAATTGCATATTGAGGTAAAAACCAGCCCCGGCCGCCCCGTAACAAAATGGTTTAACCTGCCCGACAGCTTTAATCATCTTGAAGTGCTGAGCAGGTCGCCAATGGATTCTGCAATGGAAGCCTCCGTTACCACCTATCGCCAGTCTTTTACCATTACGGGTTTTGATTCGGGCATTTGGGTGATACCCGCTGTAAAGGTTACCATCAATAAACAAACAATACGTGCAGATTCCCTGCCTGTAACGATTGTTCCCGTTCAATTAAAAGACAGCACCTACCATGATATCAGGGAGATCATTGATGTGCCGGATGAAAAAACGCCCTGGTGGTATTGGGTGGCGGGCATATTATCATTAGCCGTGCTGGGCATTTTAGTATGGCTATGGCTGAAATCAAGAACGGCTAAGCCAATAGCTTCCGGTGTGCATAGCAGCACCCTTTCACCGTTGGAAGAAGCAATAAACAGCCTCCGTGCGCTGGAGGCTGAACAGTTGACAAATAATGAGGAATGGAAAAAGCATTACAGTATATTAACAGGCATATTTAAAGTATATATAGAAAGAAGATTCAGCATCCCGGCTTTACAAAAAACAACAGATGAATTGTTGTTGTTGCTTAATGGTATGCTGGATAAGCAAATGGTGAGTAAAACCGCTGAAGCATTGCGCATATCCGATGCCGTTAAGTTTGCCAGGTATCAGCCCGGGAAAGAGCTGGCTTCCGCTTCGTTGCATACTATCGAAAAAGTGATACGGGCGCTGGATCATTTAAAACAATAAAAGTGCTCAGAGATTATTTTGAACATATTGAATTTGCGAATCCCGGGGTATTGTTCCTGTTGCTGATCATTCCGGTATTGGCCGGATGGTATATCAGTTATGCCAGCAGGATGCGTGGCACCATGATGGTTTCTTCGCTTAAAAGTTTCCGGAATACACATTCGCTCAAAAACAAGCTCAGGTATATTCCTTTTGTAATGCGGCTGCTGGCCCTAACCTGCATTATATTGGCGCTTGCAAGGCCGCAAACCCATAATGATGAAAAGCATGTGGAGGGCGAAGGAATAGATATTGTATTGTGCTTAGACGTGAGCGGCAGCATGCTGGCCCAGGATTTTCATCCCAACCGGCTGGAAGCAGCCAAAAAAGTAGCCGGAGATTTTGTGCGCAACCGGCCGGCAGACAGGATAGGGTTGGTGGTATTTGCAGGGGAGAGCTTTACGCAATGCCCGGTTACGGGTGATCACGCCGTATTGGAATCGCAGATATACCAGGTAGATGGAGGATTTTTAGTGGATGGAACAGCAATAGGCTCAGGGTTAGCCACGAGTGTTGACCGCTTACGCAGCAGTGAAGCCAAAAGCAAAGTGGTAATATTGCTTACCGACGGTGAAAACAACGGTGGGTTGATTGACCCCAGGACGGCCAAGGAAATAGCCAAATCCCTGGGAATAAAGGTATATACCATTGGCATAGGCTCGGATGGTTATGCCAGCACCCCGGTGCAGGGCCCCGGCGGACAAATCATTATGCAGCAGGAAAAGGTAAATATTGATGAGCCCCTGCTGGAAGAAATTGCAGCGGAAACAGGCGGTAAATATTTCCGTGCTAAGGCTAACCAGGGGCTTGAGGCCATTTACCAGGAAATAGATCAGCTTGAAAAAACAAAACTTAATATCACTACTACCCGGTTATATACGGAACGGTTTCATCCAATGGCATTGCTGGCGATAGGTTTTATTTTTGTAGAACTGCTCCTTCGGTTAACGGTATTCAGGCAGTTCCCTTAGCGCTTTATCTTTTGCCATACATCCACAACTCCAGCGCTTCTTTATAATTTCTGCCTATGGGTACCTGGTGATTTTTTAAAATAATCTTATTTCTTTCCACGCGAATGATCCTGTTCCTGGCAACGATAAACGATTTATGCACCCGCATAAAAAGCTTTTCCGGAAAAATAGCATGCATGGATTTAATGGATCCCTTAATTACAATTTAGCGTGCTGAAGAAATTATAAGAGATCGTTTCCCAAAAGAAATTCCTTCTCATAGGGCCGAGCACATAGCCGTATAAAAAAATATCAAACAATCCCTGTACCAGCAGGTACCCGGCTATGGAAAGCACTACGAAAAAAAAATATTCCAGGTATTTGCCCGTGAGCAGGTACCGGGGAAGCAGGTAATGCAGGTTAATATATGCGATGGCGATAAGCAACAGCAGCCGCACAGATACGCAGGTAACAAAGGAGGGAAGTCCCGCCTTTACGATCACGTATTTTTTTTTAAATAAAAAAAGCGGTGATCATGATCCAGTATGCGGCATGAACGAGGGCGTACCTTACCGGTACAGAACGCCCGGATAAAGGAAGACGGATGGTTCTATGGAGGTATTAACCATACAGGCAAATAATGTAAACTGAGCTGTACCAAAAAAAGAAATAGACAAACAGCGCAAATAAACGATAAGCGGTATTAAGTTAGGCAATATCCGGCATACAGCTTCACCACTCCCAACCACATGCACCATTTTTGCAGTTTCCTGTAAAGTCAAGCATATACAAAGACATCACAGTTCCCGCTAATACCGGCTCATGTTTTTTTGAAATCGGGTTCGGGTAGTGGCAGGGCCCGCCCGCCCGGATCGGTACGCCTGCCTGAACTGCCGAACGGCAGGCAGGGACGGGGGCAGGCAGTCAAAAGATTGAAGGATTAAAAAAGCACCTTCAAGATAAGAAGTTTTTTGATAATGCCAAATATGCTATAGTACGGAGCAGTAATAAGTAATACGATCAATAACTGTTTTTTGTTTTGTCTCCACACACCGAAATGCTTATTCTTTCAATATTGAAATCCTGTTGAAGGCTATACGCTTTATACTTCTATTTATTACCCGGAAGAAATACCCGCATCTTTAGCCTCTAAATTTGTATGAGCCGAATAATTGTTCTATTTGGCTCATTTTTTAACTATTTCTGAGCCGAATACATGGTATAATCGGCTCATGGCAATATATAACCGGTAACAAAAGGACTGGACAGATCGTCCTCTGCCTTGCCGAATGGGTAAGACCAAAGTGCATTACGAGGCACTTCCGTAGCCTTCGGCTGTTTCCCGCTTCGCGGATCTTCATACACCGAAATACTTACTCTTATAATGTGTCAAAAAAACAAAATTCACCAATACCTCATTCCTGCCGATGCATTTAACCGGAAAGCGTTGAAATATATTCGTCCAAAATATGACTTTTTACAAAAAATTGGCTCCATATAATTTAATATATTTGTCCAAAATAGCATAAAAATGCTAATTTTGGATGGAAATAAATATTCATGAAGATCACCGGGCGTATTGCGGAGCAGAAAATACTGGCGGGCAGGCTGGCAAGCCCTGAACCCGAACTGATCGCCATCTACGGCCGCCGCCGGGTAGGCAAAACATATCTCGTACGTACTTTCTGTAAAGATGAGATGGTATTCGAATTTACCGGCATTCACGGGGCTACAATGAAAACGCAGCTTGAAAATTTCAGCCGGGCCCTCCAACTGGCTGCCAAAAGCGCAGTGGCCCTGGCTATCCCTGCCAACTGGCTACAGGCATTTACGATGCTGGACACCTATCTTGATACACTTCCTTCCGGCAAACCTGCCGTTATTTTCTTTGATGAGTTTCCCTGGACTGACACCCGTAAGTCTGGTTTTCTACAAGCCTTTGACCACTGGTGGAACGCTTCCGCTTCCAAAAAATCCCATTTAAAAGTAATTATCTGCGGATCGGCTGCTTCCTGGATGATAGACAGGATCATTAACAACCGGGGCGGTCTCCATAACCGGGTCACCCAAACGATCCGATTGCTTCCATTTACGCTGGGAGAAACACAGGCATACCTGAAAAGTAAGGGTGTTATACTCGACCAGTACAACCAGCTGCAATTGTATATGGCTATGGGCGGCATACCACACTACCTGCGAAACGTTAACCCCGGAGAAAGCGCTGCCCAGGTAATAGACCGGCTTTGCTTTACCAAAGACGGCCCTTTAAAAATTGAATTCAGCAATCTCTATAAATCGCTGTTTGCCCATTCGGAAAACCATGAACGGGTGATCCGCGCACTGGCTGCCAAAGGGAAAGGCCTCTCGCGTAATGAAATTATCAACGAATGCGGCTTTACTTCCGGAGGCACCACTTCACGGATCCTGCAGGAGCTGGAAGAATCGGGTTTTATTACGCCTTACATTCCTTTTCAAAAGAACACCAATGAAGGTATTTATAAGCTGTCGGACGAATACTCGCTGTTTTACCTCAAGTTCATTGAGCATGCAAAGGACACCGCGGGCGGCGCCTGGCTCCGGCAATACGGAACGCCTGCCTATATTAGCTGGAGCGGCTTTGCTTTTGAATCCATTTGCCAGAAACATGTATTACAGATCAGGCGCAGGCTCGGAATAGAAGGTGTATTGATGAATGCCGCCACCTGGAGACATGCACCCGGAAAAGGGGCTCAAGGGGCACAGATTGACCTGCTGCTGGACCGGCAGGATCGCTGTATCAATATTTGTGAAATGAAATTTTCCGGCAGCGAGTTCGTGATAGATAAAAAATATGCTGCCGAACTGGATACGAAAGTGAATGTTTTCCGCGCTGAAACCGGTACAAAAAAAACGCTGTTCCCTACTATGATCACCACTTATGGTACCCGGAAAAATGAATACTATCTGGGACGCATACAGGCGGAAGTGTTAATGGAAGACTTATTTGCATAGTGTACAGGAAATTTTTCCCTGATGAACCTGGTAAAAAATTTTTTGTTGTTGAAAATATATTTTGTTGCTCACTGGTGTTTGGTCGGCCGGATATGCAGATGATAGTAGAACTGCCCTGGGAAACAGATCAGCTGAAACAATGAACAAGCAAAATTTACGTAGGTTTGCGCTCTAATTATGTCAGCAGTATCACCGGCCAAAAAAATTTTCGACTTCGGCTTGCTCAGGCGGGTATTTAGATATGCAGCGCCCTATAAAAAGCAATTCTTCATTTCTATAACACTGGCTATTGTACTGGCTGTGATGTCGCCCGTACGTCCGTGGCTCATCCAGGTAACGGTAGACAAATACATCAGGGGCGGATTGGTAAATACGGTAATTGTTATTACCATTATACAAATTGGCTTGCTTTTGGCTGAAACCGCTTTACGTTTTTATTTTTCTTTTCTTACTTCATGGCTTGGGCAAACGGTTGTAAAGGATCTTCGCATTACCGTATATAAAAAAGTGATCCATCTTAACCTGTCGCAGTTCGACAGAACACCCATTGGAACACTAACCACGCGTACCATCAATGATATAGAAGCAGTTAACGATATTTTTTCAGAAGGATTGATCTCTATTATTGCCGATCTGCTTTCCATTATTGCCATACTGGCAGTTATGTTTTTTACCGACTGGAAACTCACCCTGGTGTGTATGGCCATACTGCCCGTTTTAATTGTTGTAACCTGGTGGTTTAAAGAAAGCGTGAATGTATCTTTTCAAAAAGTAAGGAACGCGGTTGCCCAGCTCAACGCCTTTGCGCAGGAGCATATCACGGGCATGGCGGTGCTGCAGGCCTTTGCAGCGGAAGACAGGGAGTTTGCCAAATTTAAAAAGATCAACAGGGAGCACCGCAATGCCAATATCAGGGCCATTTTTGCGTATTCTGTTTTCTTTCCTTTTGTGGAAATTATAATGGCGGTATCTATGGGCTTAATGATATGGTGGAGCGCCCGCGATGCCATACAGGGTGATGCTACGCTGGGTATAATGATCGCCTTTATGCTTTACCTGAACTTATTATTTCGCCCCTTGCGGATGATAGCCGATAAATTTAATGTATTGCAAATGGGCATGGTGGCCAGTGAAAGAATATTTAAAGTATTGGATAACCCGGATTTTATTGTGAGGGAAGGGAATTATGCGCCTTTGACCGTTAAGGGAAAAGTAGAATTTAAAGGAGTATGGTTTGCTTATAATAAAGACAACTATGTTTTAAAAGATATTTCATTTGCCATTCAGCCGGGCGAAACCCTTGCCATTGTAGGGCATACCGGGAGTGGAAAAACATCTGTTATCAGTTTAATTAACCGGCTTTACCAAATTCAGAAGGGCGCCATATTGATTGATGATGTTAACATAGATCAATATAAGCTGGATGCGCTGCGCAGTAAAACAGGTGTGGTACTGCAGGATGTTTTTTTATTTTCCGGCTCCATACACGACAATGTAACGCTCCGCAATGATGCTATCGGCCGGGAGGAGGTAATACAGGCGGCGAAGCTGATCGGGATGCATGATTTTATTATGCAATTGCCGGGCGGCTACGATTACAATGTAATGGAGAGAGGGAGCACCCTATCATTGGGCCAGCGCCAACTCCTGTCTTTTATCCGCGCACTGCTGTATAATCCGTCTATTCTTATCCTGGATGAAGCTACATCATCGGTAGATACGGAAAGCGAGCAACTGATACAACACGCTATTGATACCTTAATTGAAGGGCGCACTTCTATTGTTATTGCCCACCGGCTTTCTACCATCCGGAAAGCAGATAAAATAATTGTATTGGATAAAGGAGAGATCAAAGAAGCAGGAACACATACTGAATTACTGGAGCTGGAGGGCTTCTATGCCAAATTGCATGAAATGCAGTTTGCTAAAAGCAATGGTAATTGACCATGTTTTCTTCTGGTGATGTGCCTGTTCACTGATCTGGGAATATATAGGACTTACTCAATAACTGCCATACTTATTCTTTCGATGCCACGAATGCACGAATGCCCTTTCAAAATGTGTTCCTATGTGTCCCTATGTGATCTATATGACTATGTGTTGAAAAACAACTACGGAAAAAAATTGATCGTATTTTACCACACAACATCATTGGTATACAAAAAAAGAAGCACCTGGTTTCACAGATGCTCCGGGTAATTGAAACTAAAGGGTACGGATCAGGGAAATATTTTGCTTATGCTTTTAAATTATTTAAGCGTGTGTACAGCGGCAATGGCATTTGATGCTGTTTCATTTATATCTGAAAGGTCTTTATATGCGATGCTGTGCGCTATGGCTTCATTGGTATAGCTCACCTCGTCTAATACGCCGGCAATAAACCAAAAACCAAGTTTTACGTGCTTGCCGCTGAGGATATCACGTCCGCTCAACGTAAAGCTTACTCTATTAGCTAAAGACTCAAGACTTATATTATTAATATACACGCTGCTTTTATCATTACCGGCGGTTACAAAAGAGATGATATTTTTTTCAATGGTTATGTCGGAAGCCCTGTTGATCTCACGGTCAATAAAATATACTTTATTGGCAGAATCATATTTCACCTGCTGCTGCTGGTTCGATGTGAAATGATAATTACCGGTTTGCGCCTTTAAAGTGCCCGCTGATGCCACCAGAACAAAAAGGGCGAATATTGTTTTCATAAAAATCGTATTTCAACTATAAACGCAAAAAGGGCTTTCAACTGGCGGAATGGAAGCCTGTTTTCGGCAGTGATCCGGTTTCAGGGGATGAATGAATTTCATCGTTATTTTATATCCGTTCACCGGTAAAACAGGAGTTGGATGGGTTGAGTGATCACGAAAAACAATGTTTCGCAGTGGCTTTGTCCGGAAATATAGCCGAAAAGTCTTATTTTTAAGATAAAGCGGAGTGCGATAGTAGAGATGGCCGGCAACTGTGCCATTTGCTGTTGCCAATACACCAAAAAGCATAAACAGCTTAATATTCACCAGCATGAGTACCAGACGGATATTTATAAAAAACAGCTTAGGCAGCCTGGCTGCATTAACTATGGGCAATGAAGCATTTTCCTTGGTGAAAGGCTTCTCCAAAAAAGAAAAGCTCGGCGTGGCCCTGGTTGGATTGGGTTATTACAGTACTGATTTACTGGCGCCGGCTTTACAGCTTACCCGATATTGCAGCTTAAAGGGTATTGTAACCGGCTCGCCCGATAAGGCCAAACGCTGGCAGCAGCAATATCATATTCCGGAAAAAAATACCTACAACTATCAAAGCTTTGATGATATCGCCGGCAATGCCGATATAGATGTTATTTATATTGTTCTGCCACCCTCCATGCATGCCGAATATGTTATTAAAGCCGCTAATGCGGGCAAGCATGTATGGTGCGAAAAGCCTATGGCTGTAAGTGTTGCAGAATGCCGGGCGATGATTGACGCCTGCAAAAAAAATAAGGTAAAGCTCAGCATCGGTTATCGTATGCAGCATGAACCCAATACACAGCGTATTATTCAGTTCCGGAAAGACAAAACCTATGGCGCCGTAAAGG
The DNA here is from genome assembly GCF_035445465.1 of Agriterribacter sp. Taxonomy (NCBI): domain Bacteria; kingdom Pseudomonadati; phylum Bacteroidota; class Chitinophagia; order Chitinophagales; family Chitinophagaceae; genus Agriterribacter; species Agriterribacter sp. The sequence goes on along the minus strand of NZ_DAOMQT010000059.1, from coordinate 1,385 downwards.
AGGTGATTGCCAGGGCGGGATATTTTGACTCACGCACCGATCACTGGAAGCAGAAAAAAGAAATGGGTGGCGGGGCAATGTACGATATGGGCGTATACCCCTTAAACGCGGCGCGGTATGTAACAGGAGAAGAACCCATTGCCGTAACCGCTAAGCAAAGCACTGCCCGGCCGGATATTTATAAAAACCTGGATGAAACCATGCAATTCAGGCTGGAGTTTCCCGGCGGGGCCATAGCCGAATGCGAAACAAGCTTTGGAAAAAACATGAACAGCCTCCAGGTTACCTGTACAAAGGGCTGGTATAAGCTGGAGCCGTTTCAGGCATATGGCGGAATAAAAGGAACGACCAGTGATGGTAAAGCACTGAATGCTAACATTCCCAACCAGCAGGCCAAACAAATGGATGAGGATGCCCAGGCTATATTGCAAAATACACCGGTGCTGGTGCCGGGTGAAGAAGGGCTGAAAGATATAAAAGTGGTGGAAGCGGTTTACCGGTCTGTAAAAGAAAACGGGCGGATGCTGATCGGCGGGTAAGCTGCACTGTTAGCATATATACAGCGCCTCCTTGCACAAAAAATTGCCGGTAATAACAAAGACGAATCTTTATTATTACCGGCGGAATATTGTTGAATGAAAAATTAAGCCTCTTTCGTGGCAGCAGCATCCTTTTCAGACATCCCTTCTTCTATTTCCTTTTTAACGTTGCTTTTGGCATCATTAAATTCACGGATACCACGTCCCAGACCACGCATAAATTCAGGAATCTTACGTCCACCAAAAAGAATCAGCACAGCAAGAATGATCAGTATCCACTCGGTACCTCCCGGCATTGATATCAATAAAGAATTGTAGTTCAGTAAAAGCATCGTATAAATATTTAAAAGTTGAGCAAACAAAGTTACAATTTTAATTGGTTGTTCCACCAAAATATAAAATTCTCTTTGAGGTTAACCCGGCTTTAACAGCAAACGGAAACCATGAGGTTTCCGCTTGCATTATATTTTTTTTGAAGATCAAATTATATCCCCGCTCTTTTTTCCCTGATCCTGGCGCTTTTGCCACTGCGGCTGCGGAGGAAATACAGTTTGGCACGGCGTACTTTACCCACCTTGTGGAGGATAACAGCATCAATATTAGGGGAAAACACAGGAAAGGTTCTTTCTACACCCACACCATCGGAAATTTTACGAACGGTAAAAGTGGCAGTATGCCCCGTGCCCTGGCGTTTAATAACATCACCTTTAAAACCCTGGATACGGGTTTTATTACCTTCTACTACTTTATAATTAACAGTAACATTATCGCCTGCCTTGAAGTTAGGGAATGTTTTGGAAGTGGTCAATTGTTCGTGAACAAATTGTACTGCTGTGCTCATGACTA
>NZ_DAOMQT010000058.1:0-25726 GCF_035445465.1 Agriterribacter sp. | reverse complement strand
TCAGCAATTTAAGCAAATAGCAGGTATCAGAAAAAAATATTATTCCCTGAGGATCAGCCCCTTCCTCTTCAAATAATAGCCACAGGCATTTTGTTACCCGCCCCGAAGAAAAAAATATTCTCTAAAAAACTTTGATGCTTCCATTAATTTTATATTATTGCAGGCTATCGTGCATTACGACTAACAGACTGACAAATGAGTAAAAAACAATTATATACATTAGAATATCCGGTTCGCTGCTCTCCCTCTATATTATATGAATTTCTTTCTACCCCCGCAGGGCTCCAGGAATGGTTTGCAGATAAGGTTGATGAAAGAGATATGGTTTTCAGCTTTACCTGGGAAGGCTCTACCGATAAGGCGGAAGTGCTGGAAGGCGAGGAAAATAAATTTATCCGCTTTCACTGGACACAGGCTCCCAAAGAGGAATACTTTGAATTTAGCATTGAGAAATCCGAAGTTACCAATCAAACCATACTGGTAATCAAGGATTTTGCTGAGAAAAAAGAAGTGGCCGATCAAAGCCGCCTCTGGGATTACCAGGTAAAAGAATTATTTCACCGTATAGGTGCATAGGCAGTTTACCGGAAACCCAGGGCCCTGATGATATTGAAAAAGCTTTCCGTAAATTTCTGCTCCGCTTCTTCCCATTGCTGCAGGGAAAAATAAAACGCCAGTTTCATGAAAGGCATGTCTTTAACAATAGCATGCAAATCGTGCGGTACGATGCCGGCAATGGGCGCATGCGTGGCAGGCGCATAATGATGCTGCCATTCATCGCCGGATACCTGCATATGCCATCCGTGCTGCTTTAACAAGGCTGCATTCTCAAAAAGCGCATTTTCAAAAAGCGCTTTATACCGTCCCTTCAGGTGCAGGGTAATACTAAAATCGTTTCCCCATAAGAACATTGTGCGGATGGCAAAAATATCATCCTTAGTGAAATGCGTCGGATAATCCAGTATCACGTAGGGCAATCCCTTATAATTTTCGCCACGTGAAATTTTAGGATGTTTCCTGATATCACCTGCAGAAAAAATCTCCGCAGACAGCGTCCCATAGCTGTTCGCCAGCAAACCAAAAAAGCCTGATACTTTCTCAATAACACGGTTCTTTGTTAAAATGACACCCTCATCAGCAACCAAACGCAGTTCATCTGCCGAAAACTGTATTTTTGCAGCATCCATCGGCTAAAGTTATAGCAGTAAAAAACAGTAAGCGCAAAAACCGTGATTAAAAAATTAGACAAGCTTGTTATTAAATCCTTTATTGGTCCGTTTATCGTTACTTTTTTTATCACCCTGTTTGTTCTGGTACTGCAATTTTTCTGGAAGTATATAGATGACCTGGTAGGGAAAGGACTTGACTTTTTTACGATCCTGCGCCTAACCAGTTATGTTACCGCCACCGCCGTGCCGTTAGCATTGCCCTTAGCCGTACTTATATCGTCTATTATGACATTCGGCAAGCTGGGTGAAAGCTTTGAAACCGTAGCCATCAAATCGGCCGGTATACCACTCCTGCGCTTTATGCGTCCCTTATTTATTATTTCTTTCCTCATTTCCATAGTTGCCTTTTCCTTCTCTAATTACATTATTCCTGTGGCACAGCTAAAGTTCCAAACGCTGCTGTACGATATAACGGTTGCAAAGCCGGCCTTTAACCTCAAGGAAGGGGTGTTTTTCAGGGAATTTGAAGGCTATACCATTAAAATCGGAAAGAAAGATAAGGACAATACCACTATCCATAATATTATCATTTTTGAAAGAAATTACAATCTGCAGGATAATATTATTATTTCCGAACATGGAAAAATGAACATTAGTGCTGATAAAAAATTCCTTGAATTTTACCTGGAGAACGGATGGCGCTATGAAGAAAGAGGCCCTTCTTATACCATTAATACAGATTATATAAGATTGGGTTTTAAACATTATAAAAAGGTATTTGACCTGAGCTCATTTAAAATGATGCAAACGCCCGACAGCCTTTTTAAGGATAATTTCAGGATGCTTAATGTAAGGCAGCTGGATAAAACCATTGATTCGTTAAAGAAAACAGCCGGAAGCGATATAGAAAAGAAAACAGACCGCGAGGTGGGCATCAACTATACTTTTGTGCGGCGTGAACTCCTCCCCCAGAAACAGGCATATCCTGTTGCAGAAAAGGTGGATGCCACTGCTATTCAAATCAGGGAAAAGAACAGCCCGCTGCCCCAAAAACAACCTCAATACGATCTTAAAAATAACAGCGTAGTATTGGCGTTGCAGCCACCTGAAGGCATAGGATACAACCGGCTGCTTCCTGACTCAGCCAGAAAAACAGTAATGAGCAGGGCTATTGACAGGATAAGCAGTCAGAAAAACAGTCTTGATATTATTGCAGAAGAAGCCCGGATGAAGCAAAAAGACCTCCGCTTTCACCTTATTGAATGGCACAGAAAATTTTCATTATCTTTTGCCTGTGTGGTTCTTTTTCTAATTGGCGCGCCGCTGGGTTCTATTATCCGTAAAGGAGGGATGGGCATGCCTTTGGTAATAGCCGTTATTTTCTTTCTTATTTTTCATCTGCTTAATATGTTTGGCGAAAAATTTGTGCGGGAAGATATTACTTCCGCTTTTTTCGGCATGTGGCTTTCTACTATGGTACTCCTTCCCATAGGTATATTTTTTACCTATAAGGCCATGCACGACTCGCAACTGTTTAATAAAGAGTTTTATTACCGTTTTTTTAAAAGCATCAGCCTGCTTGTTAAAAAAGTAAAAAAATGACGAACTGGAAAATCATCGGCTTTTTTTTTGCCGGAACCATTTTTTTCCTGCTGCTGCTTCAGATACAGGGAAAGCAGCTTGTTACCCCCTTATCTCCTTCAGGCATCCTGTCGCTGGAATTCAGCTACAGGTCATCGCATACCCAATCTATAGTAAACGCCTGGGAAAGCACACTGCGGGGCACATTCCGGATTAATATGCTGCTGGATTTTTTGCTCATCCCTTTTTACGGACTTTTTCTCTATTCCACCTGCGGGTATTTTTCTGTTCATTATCAAACAGGGTGGGCGCAGCGATTAGGCGTATTGCTCGCTTTTGGAAGTTTGCTGGCAATGTTTTTTGATATGATAGAAAATATTGCCATGAGCTTTTCTGTTCATTTTTCCGCCACTGCTTTTACTTCTGCAGTTACTACCACCATGGCCGTAATAAAGTTTTTACTGATAGGCTTAGCGCTCGTGTATATCATTCTTTCTGCAGCGCTTATGCTGTTTCGCAAAAAACAGTATCCCAGCGCTTAATTGGCTCAGCCTTTGCCAGAACCTTCCAGTAACGGTTGGACCAGCAAAGGCTGATATATGACTTGCAATGCGATTGCAAATATAAAGCGGTATGTTACATAAGCAAAATGTGCTTCACAAAAAAAATGTAAAATTAATTTTCAATACCGGAATGAGCAACAACCCGCTTTAAGCATAAAGTTTACCATACCGGGTATAAAAAAAGCACCTAATTTCGTTATACATATTTTTCACCTGAAATAAAAAGATCATGCAAGCATGGAAGGAGTACCAGCAAAAAAATAAAGACCGTTTTTTGAATGAATTACTGGACCTGTTACGCATCCCTTCTGTAAGTGCCAACAGTGCCCATAAAAAAGATATGGTAACCTGTGCCGAAGCCGTTAAACAAAGCCTGCTTGCAGCAGGTGCAGATAAAGCGGAACTATTCGCCACAGAAGGGCATCCTGTGGTATATGGAGAAAAAATAACTGATCCGGCCAAACCAACCGTACTTGTATATGGTCATTACGATGTGCAGCCTCCTGATCCGCTCGACCTGTGGAACAGCGGGCCTTTTGATCCGGTGATCAGGGATGGAAAAATTTTTGCCCGTGGTTCCTGCGATGATAAAGGACAATTTTACATGCACGTTAAAGCATTGGAAATATTAGTGAAAACCAATACCCTGTCTACCAACATAAAATTCATTATTGAAGGGGAAGAAGAAATCGGTTCTCCTAACTTAGCCAAATTTGTTGCTTCACATAAGGCATTGCTAAGCGCCGATGTAATTCTTATCAGTGATACGGCAATGATCAGCATGGACAATCCTTCCATAGATATAGGCGTTCGCGGACTTTCTTATATTGAGGTAGAAGTATCGGGGCCTAACCGCGACCTGCATAGCGGCGTATACGGCGGCGCCGTTGCCAACCCTGTTACCATGCTCGCAAAAATGATCGCTTCCTGTCATGACGAAAACAACCACATAACCATTCCGGGTTTTTACGACGATGTGGTAACGGCTACCGCGGAAGAAAGAAAACTGATGGCCGAAGCCCCTTTTGATGAAGAAGCATATAAAAAAGACCTGGGGGTGAGTGCTTTGTGGGGTGAAAAAGGATATACTACCAATGAAAGAACCGGCATCCGCCCAACACTGGAGTTAAACGGTATATGGGGCGGCTATACAGGAGAAGGTGCAAAAACAGTTTTACCTGCAAAAGCACATGCGAAAATTTCCGCCCGGCTGGTACCCAACCAGTCATCGGCAGATATAACCGCCAAATTATTACAGTACTTTAAACAGATTGCGCCCCCCGGCGTAACGGTAAAAGCAGAAGAACATCATGGCGGCGAACCTTATATGACGCCTATTGACTCACCGGCCTACAGCGCAGCAGCCAGGGCCATTGAAACTACTTTTGGCAAAGCGCCTGTTCCTGTTCGTGGCGGCGGAAGCATTCCTATATGTTCGCTGTTTGAAAAAGAACTGGGAATTAAAATTGTGTTTATGGGATTTGGATTAGACAGCGACAACCTGCATTCGCCCAATGAGAAGTTTGATATTTTTAACTTTTACAAGGGTATCGAAACCATTCCGTATTTCCACCGGTACTTTGCAGAACAACGATAGCGTTACAGGCAATGCAAAACATGACCGTGCAGCAGCATATTTGACAACCTTAGAAATACATACCGGCAACCTGCTATTTGACAGCGTATGAGAATTTGGTCTGTTCATCCAGAATATTTAGACACCAAAGGACTTGTGGCCTTGTGGAGGGAAACTCTACTCGCCAAACACGTTCTTGAAGGCAAAACCAAAGGTTATCGCAATCATCCACAGCTTGACAGGTTTAAACAAACGGACAGTCCGCAGGATGCAATAGATCAGTATCTGGCTTCTGTTTTTGAAGAATCCGCCAAACGAGGCTATAGCTTCAACAGAAATAAAATAAACTGGAATTTTTCACCTGTGTCAATGCAGGTTACAACCGGACAATTAGAATATGAAACAACCCATTTACTCAACAAGTTAAGAACCCGCAACGCACTTAAGTTTATAGAAGTGAGCAACAAAAAAACACTTGCTCCTCATCCTATGTTCAATGTTGTAAAAGGCGAAATTGAAAAATGGGAAATTATTCAATAAAACAATCCTTACATCAACCGGAAATCATCTCCGTCGAACAATCCTTTATCGCTGAGCTTCAGGTGGGGTATAACCAGTAGCGCCATAAAAGATAAGGTCATATAAGGCGCAGACAAAGCTGATCCAAGCGCTTTGGCCGCTTTGTCCATCATCGCATAGCGTTCAGCTACGCTGTAGCCGTCCTCCGTACTCATCAGGCCTGCCACCGGAAGTGGTAATATCATGCTTAGCGGTTCGCCGCTGCCGGGCGAAGACGCCCACAGGCTCACCCCTCCTTTACACTCAATGATCTCATTCACAGCATGGCATATAGCTTCATCATCTGCTCCAACAGCAACAATATTATGACTGTCATGCGCAACCGAAGAAGCTATGGCTCCTTTTTTTAAGCCAAAATTTTTAATGAAGGCTTTGGCAACAGGAGCATTGGTGTAACGGTTAACCACTACTATTTTCAATATATCATTTCGCGTATCCGGAACCGATACCGGATGTTCCTGCAATAATTTGTTGGTAATAAGCTGACCGTCCAATGCTTCTATTACCGGTAATAAAGCATTCGTTTCTGCAAAGGAAAAATCCTGTACTGTTTTCTTTTTGCAGCTAAAATTATTGATCACTCCGCTGTTCACCCCCGGTTGCACCAGGCTCTTTCCCTTATTTGCTACCAATTCACCCTTTACCCAGGTTTGCAGCACTTCAAAGCGGGTTAAGTCTTTAACCAGTATAAAATCCGCGCCGTCGCCCTCGCGGAGCAATCCCACGTTGAGCTGGTAATGTAAAACAGGATTTACACAGGCCGCCCTTAATATTTTATATACGTCTATTCCTTTGCCTGCTGCCCTCGCACATAATTGATTAATATGCCCTTCAACCAGGCTGTCGGGGTGCTTGTCGTCGCTGCAAAACATCATCTTTTCCGGGTAATCGTGCAACAGATCAATTAAGGCTTCAAAGTTTTTAGCCGCGCTTCCCTCTCTTATCAGGATATGCATGCCGTATTGCAGCTTATCCAATGCTTCTTCTCTGGTAAAACATTCATGATCCGTTGAAATGCCGGCATCAATATACTGTTTAGCCTGTTCGCCCCTGAGGCCCGGCGCATGCCCGTCTACAGGCTTATTAAGCGCATGCGCAGCAGCAATCTTTTTCATTACACCGGCATCCCCCTTTAAAACGCCGGGAAAATTCATCATCTCGCTCAGGTATTTAATGTCGTCTTTGCGCAGCAGCCTTTCAATGTCATCAGTATTTAGCTCTGCTCCGGCAGTTTCAAATACAGTAGCCGGCACACAACTGGGAGCGCCAAAGAAAAAATGGAAAGGAACTTTTTTGCCATCACTGATCATGTATTCCACGCCTTCCATACCACAAACATTAGCTATTTCATGGGGATCGCTTATGGTGGCTACCGTGCCATGTACCACTGCAAGCCTTGCAAATTGCGAAGGCACGAGCATGGAACTTTCAATGTGAATATGTGCGTCAATAAAACCCGGCAAAATAAAAGGGAGATCAGGATCATCTGCATCCTTTATTTTTTGTATTGCCTGTATCCTATCCCCGGCCACAAAGATGATCCCGGGGTATGTGGTTTGCCGTAAAACATCCACAACCCGGCCCTTAATTTGATTAGTACTCGTCATATGATCAGAAATTAATGATCTGATGACAAGTTAAATGATAAACGGAAAATATAAAGAGCCCGGAAACACTTATTTTTGGCGCAAATCATTAAAAACAGATCAATGAAAAAATTAAAACTCGCCGCACTGACTGCTTTTATAAGCATCATGGCTATACATATACAGGCACAAACAGTAGATGAATTACAAACCAGCTATATTAAAGCACTGGGAGGTAAAGAAACCCTGTCTTCATTGAAAAATATTTTCGTTGAAGTCAATATGGAAGTAATGGGCATGCAAATGCCGGCTAAACAATGGATAATTTACGGCATAGCCTCCCGCCAGGAAGTAGCATTCCAGGGACAAAAAATGATCACCTTTATAGCTAAGGATAAAGGCTGGATGATCAACCCTTTAATGGGCAGTACAGAAGCTCGGCCCATACCCGATGATGCCATAAAGGCAGCAGAAGGAACGTTAATTGCAGGAAGTGAATTAACGGATTACAAGACAAGAGGATTTACCGCTGTTTATGAAGGAAAAGACACCGTTAATAACATAGCAGCACACAAGATCATATTGAGCAGGGAAAACTATGAAAGTACTTTTTACCTGGATCCAAACAGCTATTATGTGATTCGTAATGTTGTAAAAACTGAAGTAGATCAGCAACCGGTTACACAAACTACTGATTTTTCGGATTACCGTAAAACACCGGAAGGCTTTGTTTTTGCCTATAATACTATAATAAGCAATGCCATGGTAGGAGAAATAAGATCCAGCATCAGTAAAATTGAGATCAATACCTCACTTGATATTAAAGCGCTGGAGCAAACGAATTAACGGATAGCTGCTATTCATCCCGGGGTAACAATAGTGCTTTAGCTTAAGATGCTTTCCTGTGCTCATTAAAGCCGGGCGATGTGGATGCAACGATCTTTGAGTGCAGCTCTTCGGGCTTAAATGGCTTGGGCACATAATCATTAAAGCCTTTACTGAGCAAATCTTCCTTTATGTTTTCATAAGTGGCCGCTGTAAAAGCAATAATAGGAATATAAGGGTGTGTTTTTCTTATTTCCGCAACGGTTTGCGCTCCATCCATTTCGGGCATTTCGAGGTCAATGAGTAACAGATCGGGCTGATGCTGGTGAAAAAGCGCCACTGCTTTTACGCCATTTTCCGCTTCTATTACCTCCATATTCCATTTTTGTAAAAACCGTTTGGCAACGATCATATTGATAGGATTATCTTCCGCCAGCAACACCTTTATTCCCTCCAGGCTGGAAAGTCCTTTCAGTTTATTTTCATCAACATACGATTTCTGCTGCCGGGCAATTTTAAAGCTAAGCGTAAAATAAAAGGTGCTGCCAATACCTACATTGCTTTCCGCCTGCAGATTACCTCCCATTTGATCAACAATTTTTTTGCTGATTGCAAGCCCCAGTCCTGTACCGCCAAATTTTCTCGTTGTTTCAATATCCGCCTGGGTAAAACTTTCAAATATCTGCCGCATCTTATTTTGTGCTATACCGATGCCGGTATCTTTAACCGCAATATAAATATCAGCCTGCTCGCTCTTCTGTGCAATCGCTTTTACCTCAATCGTAATCGTTCCTTTTTCCGTAAACTTAATAGCATTCGCCACCAGGTTATTCATTACCTGTATCAGCCGCATCTCGTCGCCATATACTTCCAGGTTTGCATTGTCATTAACATCAATCTGAAGCAACAGGTTCTTAGCCGCAATAGGAGCGGCAAAAGGAGCCACTACTTTTTGTAAAAAAGCCTTCATATTAAACGGTGCATTTTCAAGCACCATTTTTCCCGCTTCTATTTTACTAAAATCAAGGATATCATTTACCAATTGCATCATGTGTTCTGAAGAATATTTGAGCACCTCAAAACTTTGTTTTTGCGAAGGCAGGTACTCTTCATGCAATATGATGTTGGTAGTGCCTATAATGGCGTTTAAAGGAGTTCTGAGCTCATGGCTCATGTTCGATAAAAACCTGGACTTTACCTGAACCGCTTTTTCCGCTTTCTCCTTGGCTTTTAATATTTCAAACTCGGCAATTTTGATTTCAGTAATATCCAGGATGCTGATCTTACAAAAATGATACTCCCTGTGCGAGAAAGGAACAATGTTTACATACGCGAAAAAAGGCGTATCATCCTTTCGTACAAAGTCCATATTGCCATACCACGGAGATTTTTTGGTAAACTGCTGCCTGCCCTGTACCACTATATGCTCTTCCATTATATTGCCCAGGAGTTGTTTGGCAGACGTACCCACTATCTCTTCTTTACCTGTTAAGCCAAACACTTCAATGGCCTTTTTGTTGCAGCCGGTTATTACCATGCGCTGCGTATCAACAATAAATACGCTGTCTAACGAGGTATCATACACGGTATCCTTGAACCTTGTTTCATCCAGCAGCTTTTCTTCATTGATTTCCAGGGTTTTTAAAATATAATACGTAAAGCATGCTGTTATAACTAATGAAAGACTAAGATTAGAGCTGAATAAAGCGCTGTATTGTTCCGTGCTGATGGTTTGTACATTGCTTACATAAGGCGCCACAATAAAAATTAATGCCGCGGTAATAAAAGTTACTACGGAAGTCAGGATCAGCTCTTCATAATTCTTGCGAATATCAATAACAAAGATCAGCGCTAATAAAAACGGGAAATAGTACATATGCTCTCCGGCCTTTAGACCTTCTGCATAGCTTATGGCAAAGAGGTAGAGATTAATGGTAATGATGCCCAGCACCTTGGCAAATACCCGTTTACCATCTTTATTTAAAAAATAACATACCGACAATAAAATGATAGAGGTAATATTAAGGGAAATGCTGATATACAGCCCATGCACAACATTCATTATTACGGAAATGAGGTTTACGCCTATTCCGAAAAAGATAAAAATGATGAGTCGTTGTACCTCCTTATTTTCTTCATGTCCCTTTGCAGGATCAATGCCACTGTTTAAAATACTGTAACAAAAAGATACTAATTTATCTAAAATGTTCGTTTGCATAAGCTGAGATGATGATTTTACCGCATTTATATATATTCAACGCAAAAGGTAAAACGCCTTTATGCTATACAAATTGTGATCATGTATAATGAAGATCAGAAAATAGTATTCCATTTTTCATCTGAGCTGGACATCGCATTTCTGCAGGAATTATATAGTGACGACCTCCAGCAGGCGGAAATGGTTTTTGAATCTTCCGTTCAGCAGCTCCGTAACGAACAGCAGTTGGCAGCATCCAGGTTTCACGACGGGGATATACCCGGGTTGAAAAAAGTAATTCACAAAATGAAGCCCCTGTTAGGGTATATAGGCATGAATAAGCTCATGGAGGAATTTGCAGCATTTGAACAAACCTGTATCCGGTCTGCAACCGCAGCAGAAGCGGAAGAGGGATTCCATCATATAAAAGCCATAACGCTTGAAGCGATAAAAAAGGCGGAAAGAGAAATTAAACGGCTGAAACAGCACAATACCCAATAGCTATGAAGTATCAAAGCATTATTGTAGAAGATCTCCAGGTTGCTGCAGAATTCCTTAAAAGGTTCTGCGAAAAATCGGGAGTAGTAGACGTTGCGCATCATTTCCTCAATGCAGAAGACGCAATGCAGTTCCTGAAAGACAATGTAGTAGATCTTATTTTCTTAGATGTTGAAATGCCCGGCGCCACCGGGTTTGAACTGTTAGATCAACTGGTATATACACCACAGGTAATTCTTACCACTTCAAAAACCGAATATGCTTATGATGCGTTCCAGTATAACGTTACAGATTATCTTAAGAAACCATTTACCTACCAGCGCTTTTTAGAAGCAGTACAAAAAGTAAGTAAAAAAACAGAGCAGATCAATGGCGGCTCCGAGCAGGATCACATGTTCATAAAAACGGATGGCAAGCTGATCCGGCTGCACAATGATGATATTCTCTTTATTGAAAGCATGGGCGACTACGTTAAGTTCATCACTCCTGCAAAAAAATACATCACCCACAACACCATCAAAAATTTAGAAACCAAGGTAAACCCGCAGGTGTTTATGAAAGTACATCGCTCCTATATTGTAAACTTTACAAAGATCAACGATATACAGGAAAACGTTTTATTCATAAACGGCAATATGATACCCATCAGCAAAACCCATAAATCGGGTGTGATGCAGAAGATCAATATATTGTAACCGGGAACGCCTACGCTCCTTTTTCAAACATTTTTTTGGCAATCCTTGCATCATGCCCGTAAATATCATCCCTGAAATTCAATGCTCCTTTTGAATCTACCCAGGCGGTAAAATAGCCAATAAATACTTTTACCGGCTCTTTCAGCGTAACATATTTTTCTTTACCGCTGTTCATAGCCGCAGTTATTTTTGATGCGGTCCAGGCACTGTCGTTGCGCAAAAGAAATTCAGCTAATTTCCGGGGTTCGTTTAAACGTATGCATCCATGACTGAACGCTCTTCTTGTTTCACCGAATAAGCTTTTCTGGGGCGTATCGTGCAGGTAAATATTGTAGCTGTTGGGAAACAAAAATTTTACTTTGCCAAGTGAGTTGTTAGGCCCGGGCTTTTGCCGCACTATGGGTATTGTGCCCGAATAACCGGTGATTTCCATATTATGCCGGGCAATATAATTTTTATTCTTTTCCATGCCGGGCATAATTTCATTTTTTACAATGCTCGCAGGCACATTCCAGTAAGGGCTGAATACAACATACTTCAGGTCGCCGCTAAAAACAACGGTATTGTGCTGTGTAGTTCCTACCACCACATTCATACTGAATGAAAGGCTGCCATTTTCAAACACGTGCAACTTAAAATCGGGAATATTCACCAGCAGATAGTCGCTGTTTATTTCCGAAGGAACCCATCGCATTCTTTCCATATTAATCAGCATCTTGCGGATAGCAGCCTGCGGCGACTCATTCATTTTACGAAGTGTGGCAGCGCCTATAATGCCATCGGCCTGCATACCGTGCCTTAGTTGAAATTTTTCGACCGCCATTTTTAAGGAGTCTGTAAATAACCACGAAGTATCCGCTGAGCTCATATCCTGCAAAAGCAATAACCTTTGCTTTACAGCAGCGATCACGGCCGCGGTATCACCCAACTCCAGTTTCTTCCGGCTGGTAACAAGGGGCTGCCATTCCCTTTTTTTTTCTATAGCATAATAGTCCAGGAGCTTTTGTTTCAGGCGTTGGTAATAAATGTTTACCGGCTCATAGCTGGCAACCTTTTCACCCTTATGGGCAATAAGTGAATCCAGCAAGGCTACTTCGTTTATTTTTTTACGCGGGATATACCATTTCAGATCGTTGCTGTTTAAATTACTATCTCCCTGGTAAGCCTTTTCCGCATAGCGAAAGAACTGGCTGGTGAGCGACAATTCCGCTTTTAACCGATTGGTATCGCTTAAAGGAACAAAATGTCCCCCGGCTTTCAGGGTATCAAATACCTGTTGCAATATCGGGTTATATAAGCTGCTGTCTCTGCTATACGATATATAATCGCTCTGCAAATTTAAAAAATTGTAAGCCTGCTCAGCGGGACCATCATTAAAAAACCAGGCGTACTGATAATTGCGTGCATTATAAAAGCTGCGGAACCGGTTGGCTATGCTGTCTGAAAATGGCTGCTGCTGAATATAGTGTTCCAAAGCAATACTATCGAAGAACAGTTGTGTATATGCATTAGATACGGTAATGGTCGTGTCTCTTTCCTCCACTACAGGCGTTTCATTCTGCCGGCTGCGGCAGGACAAAAAAACAAAACATAGCACCATCATCAATATAATAAACTGCTTCATATCTGAAAGTTAAAGATACCAGCAATTAAACATCACTTTCCTCGTCAGTTATATCGGGTCTCCTCTCCTTAGTTCGCTGTACAGCTATTTCATAGCGCCAGTCGGCTATTTTTTTCGGATCGCCGCTGAGCAGTATTTCCGGCACCTTCCACCCTCTGTACTCAGCCGGACGTGTATAAACCGGTGGTGCTAATAAATTATCCTGGAATGAATCAAAAAGCGCGGAAGTTTCATCATTCAAAACACCCGGCAACAAACGCCCGATAGCATCTACCAGAATGGCAGCAGGCAGCTCGCCGCCGCTTAACACATAATCGCCTATTGAAATTTCCTTCGTTACAAAATGTTCCCGCACTCTTTCATCAATGCCCTTATAATGGCCACAGATCAGCAATAAGTTCTGTTGCAAGGAAAGCTGGTTGGCCGTTTTCTGGTTAAATTGTTCCCCATCGGGAGTGAGGTAAATGATTTCGTCGTAAGTCCTGCTTTTGGATAGGTGCTCAATGGCATTCACCAAAGGCTCGCACATCATTACCATACCCGCCCCACCACCATACTGATAATCATCTACCTGTCCGTACGCATTTACAGCCCATTGTCTTAACTGGTGTACACCCACATGCAGCAATCCCTTGTCTCTCGCCCGTTTCATTATGGAATGCGAAAGGGGGCTTTCTAATAATTCCGGCAATACGGTAATGATGTCTATGTGCATACCGCAAAGATAGAGGCAGTAATCCCAAAAATAAAGCATGTCCTATTATTAAGCTCATTTGCTTTTCCTGGATTGAAATTTTATCGCGGGATCTGCAGGACATCTTTTTTTAAAGCTCAACCCGGCTTAAGCGATATTCAATGCCGGTACTATTACATTATTCGCTCATTTTACTACTTTTGCCGCACGTATGAATACCATTAGCAAAGTACTAACTGCCATTTCTCTTATAACCATTTCTTTTGCCCATGCACAGGAAATAGAGCTAGACCCCATTACGGTAACCGCTACTTTAAGCCAGAAAAGAGCTTCGGAAACCGGAAGAAATATTACTATAATAAAAGGAGAACGCATTCAAAATCTGCCGGTACATTCATTAGATGAGCTGCTGCGGTATGTACCTGGCGTAGAAATACAGGCACGCGGGCCCATGGGGTCGCAGAGCGATATTGTGCTACGCGGCGGAACGTTTCAACAGGTACTGGTAATATTAGACGGCATGCGGCTGAACGATCCCAACACCGGCCATTTCAATAGTTATATCCCCATCGCCCCGTCTGAAATAGAAAGGATTGAAATTTTAAAAGGCGCCTCTTCCGCCATTCACGGCGCCGATGCGGTAGGAGGCGTAATATATATTATTACCAAATCATTCGCCGCGAAGCAAAACCAGGAGCAAACCCATATCTCGGCAGGCGTTTCGGCAGGTGAATATGGCTTCCTGAACACGGATGCCGGCTTTTTTTACAGCAAGAATAACCTGAGCATCGGCGGCGGCGTATTAACCAATAATGCAAACGGCGTACAGCAAAGAGGTACCAAAGGCTTTTTTCACAATACCACCGCATCCGTTTCGGCCAATTACCATCTTAACTCCAACTGGAATATTGCCTACCGTACGGCGTACGATAAGCGGGATTTTTCGGCGCAGAATTTTTACACGCCCAACCTGTCCGATACAGCAACAGAACAGGTTACCTCCCTGTGGAATCAACTCAGGATAGGCTATCATACAGAAAAACAAAGCCTTTCATTAAACGCCGGCTTTAAACAGGTGAAGGATGATTTTACCTATAACAAGGCTTCCGCTCCCAATAAAAATATCTCGCAGGTATTCCAGGCGCTGCTCCTGTACCAAAATCAGCTCAGCTCAAAAACCACTTTGGTTACCGGAATGAACTTCCAGCAAAAAGTCATCCGCTCCAACGACAGGGGTAATCACTCCCTGTATATGGCATCGCCTTTTGTTTCTGTTTCGCAGCAAATTGCGCAACATTTTGTAGTACGCCCTTCCGTACAATTAGTGCTGTTTGAAAAAATTCCTGCCGAGTTCGTTCCCCAGCTTGATCTTTCCTATAAAATCAATAACTGGCAGATCCGTGGCAGCGCGGGAAAAACGATAAGAGATGCTGATTTTACCGAGCGATATAACAATTATAATAAACCCAGTATTCCCAATGGACAGCGGGTTGGGTATCCCGGGCTTAAAGCGGAAAGGTCTTTTAGTTATGAGGCTGGTGCCGATTGGTTCCTGCAGGATAAGCTGAAGATTTCCTCCACCTTTTTCCAGCGCTTCCATCAGCGCCTGATTGATTACAGCAATACGGAATATGGCGATATGCCGAGAAAAGAAAATCTTTCGCCTGCGGGAGTATACGCTTTAGCAAAAAATATAGCAACAGTAAATACTTCCGGCTTTGAAACAGACATACAATACCTGCACACCTTAAATGAAAACCAAAGCATTAGCGCGTCTGCCGGCTTCGTATGGCTCAACAGCAAAAGCAGCGATACAGTTCCGTCATTTTACATTTCCTCACATGCTAAATTCTTAACTAATTTTTCTTTAGTCTACCAGTGTCATAATCTTACTGCAAGCCTCACCGGCTTGTATAAACAAAGACAGGAGCAATCTGCTTCTGCCATTCAGGCCAACATAACCCCCGATTATTTTATAATGAATGCCAAAATAGAATACGCATTCTTTCATAAGTCATTATCTGTTTTTGCGCAGGCGGATAATATTTTTAACAGGCAATACAGCGATCTATTAGGCACGCCAATGCCCGGCAGGTGGTTGATGGGCGGCGTAAAGTGGCAATGGAAGAAGAGTTTATAGTTTATGGTTTGAGGTTTATAGTTTATTCAACCCTGCGCCCTAGAACCCGTACCCTGCAACCTGCACCCCTCACCAGCCAATACCGTAATCCTCACCGTGGTTACTGCTGCCGCCCCATAATGTTTTATGCTTCCAGTCGAAGTAAATAGCATTGATGGGGCCGGATGTGCGGTCTTCGAAGTTGAGCTTATATCCTTTTCCGGTTAATTCTTTCCTGATCCATGGCGGCGTATTGCTGTTGAGCAGCAAGCTTCCGGGCCTTGGTTGGCGATCGGCATTGCCGGTTCCACCGAGCGATAGCCATAACTGGCTGGTGTTTACATTAGCAGCTTCAGTGGCTTCCTGCACCGTCATGCCAAATTCCACCACATTCAAAAAAAACTGCAGCAGGTTCTGATCCTGTGTATCGCCGCCCTGCACAGCAAACGACAAATACGGCTTTCCGTCTTTCAATGCAAGGGTAGGCGTTAGCGTTACTCTCGGCCGTTTGCCCGGCGCTACTACATTAAAGGGATTTAATGTGCTGTCGCACACAAAGCTCTGCATGCGCTGGCTCATCCCTACGCCCGTATTACCGGCTATGCAGGCTGGTATCCATCCGCCGCTGGGTGTTACCGATACCACCCAGCCTTCCGCGTCTGCCGCTTCAATTGAAGTAGTGCCCTTCCATAACCTGTCTTTATACATCGCTTCTTCTTCCGGTGAAGAAAAGAATTGCACAGATGTTGTGGCATCGTGTGCCGGCATAAAATGTTCACGGGTTTTATTGTTGCCTGTATCGGCAATAAATCCCCTTTTATTTAAAATATCAAGATATGGGTTGGCTTTGTTTTCGTAAGCATACGGATCACCAGGGCCTGCACCGGCGTTGTTATAACCAGCATGAATAAGTTGCACCCTTGCTTCGGCATAAGCTTTCGACAATAGTCCTTTCATAGGCTCTTCAGGTGGAAAATAAGGATCGCCATAATAAAAATCCCGGTCGGCGAATGATAGCTGCATGGCTTGTGTTATCGTATGTATATAGTTAGCAGAATTATAACCCATACTTTTCAGATCAAAGTTTTCCAGGATGTTCAATGCCTGCAGCATAACCGGTCCCTGCGTCCACTGCGACAACTTATACACTTCGATACCTTTGTAATTTACTGCTAAAGGTTCCTCTATCTTCACAGTCCATTTCGCCAGGTCTTCAGTGGTGATCAACCCGCCCTGCTCCCGGCATCCTCTTGCAAATTCGGCTCCTACATCTCCTTTATAAAAGCGGTCGTATGCTGCATATATCGCTTCCTTCCGGTTCTTTTTTTTCTTCAGCGCCTGCTGTTCTGCTTCCACCAGCTTTTGCAGGGTTAGCAACAGATCCTTTTGCACAAAAACTTCTCCTGCTTCAGGTGCTTCCCGTTTTTCACCTGCATAAGGAAGAAAAACTTTTTTTGAATAGGGCCATTGCTTAATGCGCTCCTTGTTTCTTTCTATGCTATTGGCAGTTTGCGCTTCCATAGAATAGCCTGCCGCCATTTCCATAGCAGGCTCCAGCACTTCTTTCAGGCTCATTGTGCCGTATTCGGCAAGCATGGTGCATAACCCGCCGGGCGTACCGGGAGTAACCGCAGCTAAGGGTCCGAATTCAGGAGGGAATTCCATTCCCCTGCTTTTAAAAAAGGCAGGTGTTGCTCCTGTTGGCGCCACACCCAGCGCATTGATCCCGATCACTTTCCCTGTTTTGGGGTTATAGATGAGCGCCTGCGTTTCTCCGCCCCAGCTCAATACATCCCACATGGTACAGGTTGCGGCCAACATGGCACAGGCCGCGTCTACCGCATTGCCGCCCCGCTGAAAAATTGCTGCGCCTGCCGTGGCGGCTAACGGCTTGCCGGTAATAGCCATCCAGTGTTTACCATGTAAAGGAGGTTTTTGCGTAGACTGTGCCTTTACATAAACAGTGCAGCAAACAATCATCAGACAGCTTATTGCATATTTCATATGCTTATGGTTTTGTTTTTAAAGGTACAGCATCCCTGTGCTCAAAATATTAGAAAATTCCGCGCTTTGCTAATTGACAAACTCCACCAGCCGCAACACTTTGAAACACTTATATGACTTGTAACCTTTATTATCTATCTTTATTACCCTTCCTCATAAATGCTTTAATATGAAAAATGTATGTCTTGCATGGGCTGTATTGCTTTTGTTTGCATGTAACCCCGGATCAACGGATACCCCTGCCGCAGGCGTATTTGTAATACAAAACGTGGCTGTGATTCCCATGGACACAGAAACGGTGCTTGAGCATCAGGATGTATTTATTGCTGATGGAAAAATTGCAGATGTAGTACCAACGGCAGAAAAGGAGCCTGGCAAAGATGCCCTGATCATTGATGGCACAGGTAAATTTCTTATACCCGGACTGGCAGAAATGCATGCCCATATGCCCCGTGGAGAAGATACAGCCGCGATGAAAGATATACTGGAGCTCTTCGTATTAAACGGGGTTACCACTATTCGTGGCATGCTCGGCGATCCTGTGCACCTCGAATTAAAAACACAGCTATCAAAAGGAGAAATAACAGGCCCGCATTTTTACGCGGCTGCTCCGGGATTATCGGGCGGCACGGTTAAATCGGTAAAAGACGCGGACAGCCTGGTAAGAAAATACAAAAATGAAGGATACGACCTGCTTAAACTTTTACCCGGACTTACGCTCGAAAATTTTAATGCTATAGTGAAGACTGCTAAGGAAGTAAACATTCCTTTTGCAGGTCACGTTTCCTACGATGTAGGCATATGGAATGCCATTGCCGCCGGTTATGCCTCTGTTGATCACTTGGATGGTTTTGTAGAAAGCTTAGTACCGGGCATTGAAAAAATACCAGAGAATAAAAGAGGATTGTTTGGCCTGCACATCGCTCGAAAGGCCGATCTTTCAAAAATAGATACGCTCGTTAAAGCCCTCAAACAGCATAATATTTGGGTGGTGCCTACAGAAGCGTTACCGGAAAGGTGGTTTACCCCACTGAGAACGGCTGAAGCTTTCAGCAAAGACCCGGAAATGATATACATGGATGAGTCCGTTGTAAACAACTGGGTGAAAGCAAAAAATAATATCATGGCCGATCCATTATATGATTCTGCAGGTGCAGTAGCGCTGATAGCGTTAAGAAAAAAAATACTGAAAGCCTGCAGCGATAATCATGTGGGTATAGTATCCGGTTCCGATGCACCCCAGGTTTTTGATGTTCCCGGGTTCTCATTGCACCAGGAGCTGAAATATATGGCCGATGCCGGGCTTACCCCTTTTGAAGTATTACAAACCAGTACCGTAAATGCCGCCGCATATTTTAATAATCCCGGATCAGGAGTTATTAAACCAGGCGCGGCTTCCGACCTCGTATTATTAAATGGCAACCCGCTCAGTGATATTACCCAGACCACCAACATTGCCGGCGTACTGATGGGAAAACAATGGTTACCCGGAGACGTTATCGCTCAAAGGTTGGAAGCGTTAAAAGGAAAAATAAAACAATAGATCACTCTTTCATCTGCATCATACCCCAAACTGCCGCAGGTGATGATCCATGTGCTTGTATGCAGCAATCCCCCATTCCCGGGTAGAGATATTCCCAAAGGCGATATGAGAAAGCCTGATCGGTTGTTTATATTCGGGAAATTTTTTTATAAGTACAATAAACTTTTCTTTTTGCTCTTCAAACTTTGAAGTTGCTATTTTCCCGATGGTTTCTTTCTGTATATCTCCTCTGATACCCTTCTTAAAGTAGGGCGCAAGATACAACGCAATGATCCTGAGCAGGTATTGTTTGAGCGTAGTTGACCGTTGAGACGCTACCGGCTGAAAGATCTCTTCATTGCACAGGTTAGCATGCAGCAACATTTCGGTGACATTCATTTTTCCCCACCCTGCTTTATTGCCAGGCTGAAGCTTCCTGGCTCTTTCTATTATGCTGTCTGCTGCTTCTTGATATAAAAGATTCCTTTTCATTTTGATTTTTTTTTTGATTTATGAGGCAAAATTAAAATATAGCTTCCCGCTTCTTATTAACAATTGTAAAGATTTTGGCAGGTTTATTTCATAAGGCGTTTCCTGATGCGGCTTAATGACACAGCAGTAATGCCGAGATAAGAAGCTATAATATGATGAGGTACACGAAGCAGTAAGTCTCCGTGCTCTATCTCAAATTTTCTGTACCGCTCTTCGGGGTTATCAAGTATAAATGACGACAACATCAATTGTGCGCTGATAAATCTCTGTTCTGCCACTTTTCTGGCAATAATGTGCATTTTAGGAACTTCTTCATACAACTGCTGGAGCCTGCTGTAGCTGATCACCAGCAGGCTGCATTCTTCAAGCGTTTCTAAGGTTTGTATGCCCGGAGTTTGCCTCAAAAAACTTTCATAGCTGCTGGCAAAAAGCCCCTCTTTAAAAATATATCCGGTAATTTCTTCTCCTGCTTTGGTATAATACAATCTTACCAGCCCTTTTACAATGAAATACAACTCTTTTGCTGTTTTACCTTCCTGTGACAACTGAAGTTTTTTGGGTACCTGCCTGAAAGAAAATGCATGCTCAAGGATGTTTTTTTCTTCAATGCTAAGGGTTGCCAATGGCTGCACATACCGGTATAAAGGTTCAAACATATAAGAATGTTAAGGGCAGGGATAAAGTTATCTTTTTCACCCTAAAAAAAATAACGGGTGTTACTATATTTTTTTGCCTTTGTTGGTGTTCCCATTCTTCATTCTTTACACGCCCCCGCCTGGTGTTGTCACCAGCGGGTAACCAAAATTAATAAGAGGCTGTCTTAAAATTTTACAGTTAATAAAGCCCTCACTTCTTTCATATCTCTGCTGAATCAGATATTCTGCTCGAAGTATTGAAAGGGAAAATAAAACAATAATATCCCATACAAATACAACCATTGATATTTTGGACTTAACTGCAGTGCTGCTATTGCGCTATACTTGCCACGTCTACCTGCCCGGGCAGGCAGGCTCGCTTCTGCTGTAGCACTAATCTCCCCAAAATATAAAAGGCCATTTTAATATTCAGGAAATTTCCTGCTTTTTATTACGTTTAGGGTATATAGTCCCTGAAATGTATGAGTAAATCTTTTGTCAAAGAACTACAGGAGTTGGTAGCCGCCAATATCATAACCCCGGTTACCGCGCAGGAAATAGCTGATTATTATAAACACAGGGAGAAAGACAGACCCAACAGGTTCTCCGCAGTGGTTAACATTTTGGGCGCGCTACTGGTTAGTTTGGGCATAGTGCTGGTAGTGGCGCACAACTGGGATGAACTGGGAAGAGCAGCCAAAACTTTTTTTGCTTTCCTGCCATTGGTCATTGGCCAGGGCTTATGCCTGTATGTGCTGCTTAAAAAGAAAAGCAACATTGCCTGGCGCGAACCGGCGGGCGTTATCCTGTTCTTCGCTGTTGCGTCTTCCATATCACTCATCAGTCAAACCTATCATATCAGCGGCACCATGAGCGGCTTTTTACTAACCTGGATGCTGCTTTCCATACCGATTGTTTATATTTTGCCCTCTTCCATTGTAGCATTATTATACATTGCAGGAATTACCTGGTATGCCTGCAACACAGGATATTTTAACTATTTGGATAATGCGGTTCCTTTTTATTACTTGCTTTTGCTGGCCCTGGTTATCCCACACTATTACTCATATTTAACTCATAAAAAAGAAAGTAACTTTTTTCATTTGCTCAACTGGTTGCTTGTGCTGTCTGTAACGATTGTACTGGGAAGTTTTAGTGCCGGACAAGACAGGAGCGAATGGGTATTTACGGGATATCTTGCTTTGTTTTCAGTGTTTTATCTTTTGGGCAGGTTGAAAAATTTTAATGACCAAAAATTATTCGCTAACCCTTTTTTAATCGTTGGAACATTGGGAACAATTTTCATCCTTATGTTCTGGAGTTTCGACTGGTCGTGGACAGATGCCTACCGTTATTCGGACATTAACCGGCCATCTCTATATTTTTCTCCGTTTCTATATATCACTATTGCTATACTGATTATTGCAGGATGGCTTATATTATCAGGCTACAGGGCTGCTAAAGATATCATTTTCGATCCCGCCGGTTTTTCGGGCTTTGTTCTGCTTATATTGTTGCTGGCGTTCCGGAACATGCCTCATATTGCTGTGCTGCTCATCAACCTCTGGATACTGTTCCTGGCTGTTTTCTTCATTCGTAAAGGAGCTTTGCAGGATCATTTGGGCATATTGAACTTTGGCTTGTTAATTATAGCAACTTTGGCGGTTCTTCGATTTTTCGATGATGAGATTCCTTTTATTTGGCGTGGCTTTTTCTTTCTTATTACAGGTACTGGCTTTTTCGCTGCCAATTATATGATGGTTAAAAAAAGAAAAGCGATCACCAAAAAATAATTTTATTATGAAGCAATTTGCGATTGGAGCATTTATCATTATTGCTATTGTACAATGGTTTGTGCCCCGAAAAATGATATGGGATAAGGAAGCCGTATTGCGAAAGGGGAAAATTTTCAATTTCCGTACCGAACCGGTGGATCCCTCGCATCCTTTTAAGGGAAGATATATTGCGCTTTCATTCAAAGAAAATGAGTTTATAACCACTTCTCCGGATTCGGCCCTCTTCAATTACGGGAACGCTTATGTGCTGCTTGAAAAAGACAGGGATGGCTTTGCGAAGATCAAAAGTATAGTGAAGCAAAAGCCGCATGCAGAGACCGACTATGTACAAGCATCCATCAGCTATATTGACAGGAAAAAGGATACGGCGGTCATTCACCTGCAATATCCTTTTGATGCATTTTATATGGATGAATTTAAAGCGCCCAAAGCAGAAATGGCATACCGCGAAAGCACCAGGGATTCAACCCAAAAAACCTATGCGGTAGTAAGTATTCTAAACGGCGATGCGGTAATAAAAGATGTAATGATCAATGATCAATCTATACGGAAGGTAATCAGGCAAATGAACAGCTCAAAATAAAATGGATCATCCTCGCTGTTCACAATATCCCTCACCCTTCCTCCTCTCTTTCTACCTGATCTTTTCCTTCACAAGTGCAACTACTTTATCAATAGGCAGTCTTTCCTGCGTCATGGTATCCCGGTAGCGGATGGTAACGGTATTATCTTCTTTGGTTTGATGATCTACCGTTATACATAACGGTGTACCTATGGCATCCATACGGCGGTAACGCTTACCAATAGTATCCTTCTCTTCATAAAAGCAATAAAATTCATCCTGGCAACTTCTCATAATATCCCTTGCAATTTCAGGCAGACCGTCTTTTTTGGTTAAAGGGAGTATGGCCAGTTTTACAGGCGCTATTTTAGCAGGGATCCGCAGCACGGTGCGGCTGTCGGAAGACCCGTCTTCCCTGGGAATCGTTTCCTCTTCATAAGCATGAGAGAGCACAGACAGGAACATCCTGTCTAAACCAATGGATGTTTCCACTACATAGGGAACATAATTGCCATAGGGCTTGCCGGTTGCTTCATCAATATCATTATCATAATACTGCAGCTTCTTTTTGCTATACAACTGGTGCTGGCTTAAATCATAGTCGCTGCGGCTGTGTATGCCTTCTACTTCTTTAAAACCTATAGGGAATTCAAATTCAATATCACAGGCTTCCTTAGCATAATGGGCCAATTTAACATGATCGTGGTACCTGTATTTCTCAGCGGGCATACCCAGGCTCAAATGCCATTGCAGTCTTGCCTGCTTCCAGTATTTATACCATTCTCCTTCCGTACCAGGACGTACAAAGAACTGCATTTCCATTTGCTCGAATTCCCTCATCCTGAAAATGAATTGTCGTGCCACAATTTCATTCCTGAATGCCTTGCCGGTTTGCGCAATACCAAAAGGGATTTTCATGCGGGCGGTTTTTTGCACATTCAAAAAGTTTACAAAAATGCCCTGTGCCGTTTCCGGACGCAGGTAAACCATATTGTCGCCCTCATTTTCGGAAGCTACAGCGCCAAATTCGGTTTTGAACATCAGGTTAAACTGGCGTATGTCCGTCCAGTTGCCGGTACCGCTGATGGCGCATTTGATTTTATTATCCTCAATCAGTTTTTTTAACCCTGCAAAATCATCCACAGAAAGCAGCCTGTCCATTGAAGCCAATAAAGCCGCAGCCGCTTCCCCAGACAGGGTTTCCGCATGTGCTTCAATTAAATGATCTACCCGGTATCTTTTTTTGCTGTCTTTATTATCAATCATAGGGTCGCTGAAATTATCAACGTGCCCCGATGCTTTCCAGGTGGTGGGATGCATGAAAATAGCCGCATCAATACCTACAATGTTTTCATGCAACTGGGTCATACTTTTCCACCAGTAGTCGCGGATATTTTTCTTTAATTCGCTGCCCCAGGGGCCGTAATCATACACAGCGCTCAGCCCGTCATAAATTTCACTGCTGGGAAATACAAATCCATATTCTTTGGCGTGTGCTATAACCGCCTGAAACTTGTTATTATCGTTGGTTGCCATAAGGGCGCAAAGATAAGAGATAAGATGAATTTATGAAGAAGGTATCAGGAGCTATCAGCCTTCAGCTATCAGTGACAGAGTGGTAAGTATTACCGTATTACCCTATACCCTACACCCCTACACCTTATACCTGTGCGTGCAACCTGCAACCTGTAACCTGTAACTTGTTACTATACCTTACAAGCTTTCCTGTAATCATTTTTTTGCAGCCATTGCAGCACCTTATCGCGCTGATCACCCTGAACAATGATTTCGCCGTCCTTTACAGCTCCACCTGTGCCACAATAGTTCTTCAATTTCTTTCCCAATGCTTCAAGATCATTGCTGCTGCCTTTAAACCCGTATAGGATGGTAACTGTTTTCCCCGCACGGCGCTTTGTATCCAGCACAATTCGTAAAGGTTGCTGCGCCGGGGGTAATGTACTGATATCGGCACTTTCTTCTTCAAAAGAAAAGGACGGGTCGGTGCTAAACACATACCCCCGGGTATCGGGTTTATTTTTTTTAGACATAATGAGGATGTTTTCAGATCAATACCGCTTTTAAGCTTAGATCGGCGCTTACCGCGTGGTGAATAACGGCGCCTGCGCTTACAAAATCTACTCCCGTACGGGCATAGTCAACTATGTTGGCCAGGTTAATGCCGCCACTGGCTTCCGTTTCAAATTGTCCATTAATTACTTCCAACGCTTCTGTAATCTGTTCCGGTGTAAAATTATCGAGCATGATCCGGTTTGCCCTGCCAAAAGCCACTACCCTTTTTACATCATCCAGATTCCTTGTTTCTATTTCAATTTTCAAACCCGGCCTTTTTTCCTGTACATAAGCCCAGGCTTTCTCCAGCGCTTTTTCAATACCTCCGCAGTAATCAATATGATTATCTTTCAGCATGATCATATCGTACAGGCCCATACGATGGTTGAAGCCTCCCCCCGTTCGCACCGCTTCTTTTTCGAGCAGGCGGAAATTGGGTGTGGTTTTACGGGTATCTAAGAGTTGGGTATGATAGCCTTTTAGCAGATCGGTGTATTTACGGGTAAGTGAAGCAATGCCGCTCATACGCTGCATACAGTTCAATACCAGCCTTTCGCATTGCAATATGGTATGCACCCTGGCTTCCACTTCAAAAGCTGTTTCGCCAATGCTCATTTCATCACCATCTTTTTTAAAAGCAGTGAACACGATATCAGGCTGCATATACCTGAATATTTTTTCTGCTACTTCCATTCCGGCTAAAATGCCTTCTTCTTTTATTTTTAAGATTGCTTTTCCTTTTGCATCAGGCGAAATGCAACTTAAAGTAGTATGGTCGCCATCGCCAATATCTTCCCGCAAAGCATTTTGTATAAGCAGTGTAAGCGCTTCTTCATATGTTATCATAAAGCAAATCTAAATGAAAATACAGAAAGCCAAAGCAGCGGGGTGCATTTCAAATTGTCGCCGGCTGGTGGGACACCAGCCGGGGCGGCCCGC
>NZ_DAOMQT010000057.1:0-26058 GCF_035445465.1 Agriterribacter sp. | reverse complement strand
CACCATCGGGCAGCATCAGCAGCTATGAATGGAGCAAAACATCCGGTCCATCAGGCGAAGTGATCACATCTCCCGGCAGTGTTGCTACCACAGTAACCGGTCTTGCAGAAGGTGTATATACTTTTGAACTGAAGGTAACGGATAACAATGGAGGAATATCCACCGCTTCAGTTACCATTACGGTAAAAGCAGCGCCATTACCACCTGTAGCGGATGCAGGAGCAGATAAAACCATAACATTGCCTGATAACAGTATAAGCTTAGATGGTAGCGGATCCACCGCACCATCGGGCAGCATCAGCAGCTATGAATGGAGCAAAACATCCGGTCCATCAGGGGAAGTGATCACATCTCCCGGCAGTGTTGCTACCACCGTAACCGGTCTTGCAGAAGGCGTGTATGCTTTTGAGCTGAAGGTAACAGATAACAATGGAGGAACTTCCACCGCTTCCGTTACTATTACGGTAAAAGCCGCGCCATTACCACCTGTAGCCGATGCGGGCATTGCTCAAACCATAACATTGCCTGATAACAGTGTAAGCTTGGACGGTAGCGGATCCACCGCACCATCGGGCAGTATCAGCAGCTATGCATGGAGCAAAACATCCGGTCCGTCAGGAGAAGTGATCACATCTCCGGGCAGTGCCGCTACCACGGTAACCGGTCTTGCAGAAGGGGTATATACTTTTGAACTAAGGGTAACCGATGATAACGGAGCTACATCCACCGCTTCGGTTAGCATTACGGTAAAAGCTGCACCATTGCCACCTGTAGCCGACGCAGGCGTCGCGCAAACTATAACATTGCCGGATAATAGTGTAACCCTAAATGGCAGCGGCTCTTCTGCTTCTGCTGGTAACAGTATTATCAGCTACCACTGGAGTAAAATTAACGGGCCGGCGGAAGGTGCTATCGCAGACGCTGGCGGCATTAGTACAACGGTTACGGGGCTTATAGCAGGTACATATAAGTTTCAATTAGAAGTGACGGACGACAAAGGAGGAACAGCAACAGCTACCATGACTGTAACAGTAAATGCCGCTCCGCCACCTCCGGTTGCAGATGCGGGGAATGATCAAACAATAACGTTACCTGCTAACAGCACCAGCCTGGATGGATCTAAATCCACGGCGTCCGGTGGCAGCATTACAAATTATGAATGGAGTAAGGTGTCGGGACCTTCGGGTGGAAATATTACTAATGCTTTCCAGGCTACATCTGCTGTAACCGGGCTTTCAGAAGGAAAATACCAGTTCCGGCTAACCGTTACAGATAATAGGGGCGTTGTTGCATCTGCCACAGTATTCATTACGGTAAAGGCGGCACCATTACCACCTGTAGCCAATGCAGGTAATGCCCAAACGATCATATTGCCTGCTAATAGCGTTACCCTGGATGGAACACGATCTTCTGCTCCCGCAGGACAAATAAAGAGCTATACATGGAGCAAAGTATCAGGTCCTTCAGGTGGTGCGATCAATAATGCTGCTAATGCTGTTACAGCAGTTGACGGGCTTATAGCCGGTACATATGTGTTTCAGTTAAAAATTACGGATAACAATGGTAATTCAGCTACGGCAAGTGTTACTGTTATTGTAAATCCTGCTCCGGTTAAGCCTCCGGTAGCGGATGCAGGTAATAACTTTTCAGTACAACTTCCGGTTGGCATACTACAGTTGGATGGAAGTCATTCTTATGCGCCAGGCGGCTCTATTACAGGTTACCAATGGATAAAAATAGCAGGACCAGGGTCGGTAATGATCATTAATTCTAACGCTGCCACACCCGGTATACAAGCTGTAGAAGCGGGTGAATATATATTCAGACTTACAGTTACCGACTCAAACGGGTCTACAGCATCGGCAGAGGTAACAGTAGATGTGATTTCAGCAGATATTGTTGTGCCGCCTCCTGTAGCCAATGCGGGTCAGGCGATTGTATTAACATTGCCGGAAAACGAGGTAATGCTGGATGGTTCGGGATCTCACGTTCAATCAGGCAGTATTGAATCATATAATTGGCGAATGATTACAGGACCTTCCCCGGCCTTTATTGAATATCCAAATGATGAATTAATGATTGCATCCGGATTGATCGAAGGAGAATATGAATTTGAACTAACGGTAACTGACGATAAAGGACGTTCAGGTAAAGCAACAGTAAAGGTTGTGATAAATAATGCTGGAGCAAGGCGTGATCTTACGCCGGTAGTGAAAGTGTTTCCAAACCCTGTATACACAACGGCTTTAATAGAATTACAGGATCCGGCAAAAGGAAGGACAAGTATAGATTTATATGATATAAACGGAAAGAAAGTCTTAAGAAATGAATTTGTTAAGGACGACAGGTATGTCAATCACCAATTAGATATGGCGAGCCTGCCGAAAGGTGTTTATTTCCTACAGATCATAATTGATTATCAGTACAAATCTGTGGTTAGAATTGTTAAACTATAGTCTTTCCCGGAAAGGTTTATAATACGCAAAGGCGGCAAGCGATAACATCGGCTTGTCGCCTTTTGTATCGCCATATGCTGATATGGTTTCATAGGCATCAAGCCGGAAAAGCGTTTTAATTCTATTCACCTTTTCTATGCCATTACAATTTTTACCGTCTATTCTACCTGTGATTTTTCCCTCTTTTATTTCAAGCTTTGTGGCAATACAGCTTATTTGATTTTGCCTGCACCATCCTGCTGTCCAGTTCTCTGCAGAAGCAGTTACGATTACCACCGTTGTATTGTTTTGTTTGTGCTTATTGATTTCCCGTAACGCGGCAGGGCGGATAAGGCGGGGTAGTTCTTTTGCAATAAACGCATCACATTTACGCTGAAAGTCCTGCAGGGGGGTATCTTTAAAAAAGAAAGTAAGCACCTTTTCTTTTGTGGCAGCGTTTGAAATGATACGCAGTTTCATTGCTATCAGCCATGGCGATAGTTTAACCAGTCCTACGTACAGTGCCCGCTTACCTTTTTGATATTTGATGATCTCAAATAAAGTATCCTTAGAGGTAATGGTACCGTCAAAATCAAAGAAAGCGATGGAGCTTTTCACAATTTCTTTCTTTTAAAAACAGGCTCAGGGATTAGCCTGATGATGCACATAATCCACCTCCAGAACCATTTCACATATATAATGTTTCTCTTTTTTTGCACCGCATTATAGATGGATCTGGCAACATCGTTCGGATGTGCTGTTAGTAATTTGGGCAAGTTTAAATGTTCGGTCATTTTAGTATACACGAAGCCCGGAAGAACGGTTACAACATGCACCCCTTTCTCGTATAATTTATTTCTGAGCCCTGAAAGATAGGCGGTAAACCCCGCTTTAGCGCTTCCATAAATATAATTACTTTGTCTCCCTCTTTCGCCTGCTACAGAACTGATCCCGACAATAGTACCTTTTTTTTGAGATGCAAAATCTGCCGCAACAATATTTAATATGCTCACTGCACCGGTATAGTTGGTGTGAATTGTGCGGAGTGTTTCATTATCTGAATTGACCGTTGATTCGTTATCCTTCATATAACCAAAAACGCATACCACAATATCTGGTTTTGGATTTAATGTTTGATAAAACAGCAAATGAGAAGCAAAATCAATAGCGTCAAATTGATATACAGTACACCGGATGTTAAAACGAATGGATAGATCCGTTTGAAGTGGGGTTAGCTTTGAGCTATCTCTTGCTGCCAGTTGAACATTGAATTTTTTTTGTGCAAATTCCCGTGCAATTGCTGTTCCTATATCAGAGGTTGCGCCAAGAACAAGTACTGTTGACATACTGATTGCTGTTATAATAATGAAAATAGGGTTTTAATCGGGAAAAGCAAACATTGTTAAAAGAAAGGCATGTTTTTGGAATAAATGATTAAATAAAAGCTGGCCATCCAGAGCAGCAGCGCTATTTGAATAAACCGATCCCTGTATAATATTTTTGTTGGAGAACCTGAATCAACATTTACATAAATAATTTGTAAATAACGCATGATACCTGCCATAACAAAAAGACTCGTTAAGTACAGTCTGCTTGTATTATGCCGCTCTATCATGCTGTTGGATACTGTATACATAAAATAGGAAACAATCATTACCGATGAAATTAATGCAAGCAATGCATTTAAGAAATCGAGGGTATAGCCTTTAACCGCCTTACGCATATCGTTTCCTGAAGATATTTTTAGCAACACGTCATCTCTTCTTTTACCTGCGGCCATGAATAATGCCAGCAAAAATACCATTATGTTCAGCCAAATGGTAACATCCACCTTTGCAATACTTCCGCCCGAACGCACCCTGAGCGCAAACCCTATGGCTATGATAAAAATGTCGAGTATGGGTATGTTTTTTAACCCAAAAGAATAACCAATATTTAAAGAAAAATAAAGTGCCAGTAGAAAGAGAAACCTGGTATTTATGAAATACGCGATAATAAACCCCACAATAACTAATATTGCGAAGATCATTAAAGCTGTTCCGGAGGAAACAGCCCCGGAGGCAATAGGCCGGTTTTTCTTTTCGGGGTGCTTCCTGTCATCTTCTTTATCTGCATAATCATTAATAATATATATGCTGCTTGCAATACAGCAAAAAGCAACAAATCCTTCGAATACATGGAATACCTTGATCCAGTTGAATATTTCACCAGCAAAGAACAGCGGTATATACAAAAAAAGGTTTTTAGCCCAGTCTTTGGGCCGCAGTAATTTTAGATATATCACAATCCGTATTTAGACATATGTTATAATAGAATACAAGTTAATGTATAAAAGTAGTTATTTCAATAACGAAAGAGATAATTCGTTATTTTGCTATAGTCTTTGTATTTGCATTTGATATATTCCCTGATCAATTGTTTGGAATTGATAAGGGTAGTATATTTTCACCGAATAATTGTTCAAAATGGCTCAGAAAAAAATATTAAATATTTCTGAAATATTAATCATTGTCGCTTTTGCTTTCTTCCCCCTGTTTTTAAGCTTCCCTTTCAGGGTAAATATATTCTTATCATGGGAAGGCGCATACCGGTTAAGCAATGGTCAACTGCCTTTCCGTGATTTTGGTATTCCTTTGGGAGGAATGTATTGGGTAGTGCCCGCTATCTTTTTTAAAATCTTTGGGGCGCAACTTATTACGCTTGTTAAAGCCCAGGTATTCATCAATATTGTTTCCGGTTTGGTATTCCGGCATATACTGGTAACCCTCTCTGTTACGCCTGTTGTAAGGGCTGCGTCCGTATTATTATATACGATAACCTTTTCTTTTTTCAATTTTTGGCCCTGGTATAATCACACCGCTATCGTATATGGGCTGATTGCTGTAGCATTTGTATTGCAGTTTGTTTTTAGCGGAAACCATAGAACAAAGTGGATATGGCTTTCGCTGGCTTCAGTGTTTACCTTTTTTTCTTTTTTTTCCAAACAGGATGCAGGGGGGCTTATTTTTTTAATTTGTATTTTCCTGTTATTGTATAATAGCTGGGTTGAAAAACAGTGGCTGGGATCTGTGGCATATGTTGGGGGAACCATTTTAGTTACTTCCATTACTGTTCTTTTTTTCTCGCAGTATGATTTTTCTTACTGGTTCAATTATGGGCAGGCTCCGCACAACGCACGTGTTTCAGGTGCTGATATCGTAAATGAATTTTTCAGTGAATCGCAGTGGTTGAAATTTTATTTTTTCCTTATTATACTGCTTGCTGTTGCAGGATTTAAAGATGCCAGGTCTTTTTTTGCTGACAAAAGATCGATGATTTTTTTATTGCTTACAATAGGCATTTTATGCCTGGCTGCCATTTTTCAAATTACCAGCTACACTCCTGTCAATAGCAATATCTTTTTTCACAGCTTTGCATTTGCTTTTATTATGCACTATCTGCTGAAGTATCTCAATGTAAAAGTAAATAGCCCTGTGATAGTTATTTTATTATTTGCCGGTGTAATGTTGTGGTGGAGTCAGTTATATTGGAATTATATACAAAGAATATTTATTAAACCCAACAGGGAAGAAGGGATTGTATATTCGGCAACCGGGGAAAATGTAGTGGGTTTGCATAATGCACGACTTAAGTCCGGGGGGCCATCTGCAGTTATTTCCCAGGGAGAATGGATAAATTCTAATATTCCGGCACTCAAAAAGATAAAGCTGCCTGAACCTACAGTTAAAGGAATACAGCGGCTTTTGGAACTTGATGCTGCGAAAAACAAGAAAGACATTAGAGTGCTGAATATGTCTGAGCTCACATTCCTGGCTGCAGAAATGCCTTATACGCTTGAGCGGAATCCAAAGTTTCCCCTATGGTATCATTTAGGGGTAGGGATGTTTAACAGAGAGGCAGAAATGTTAGAAAATAGAATCCGGGATAATTATTATGATATTGTTTTATTTGAATACATGCCGGGCTTAAATAATTTTTATCCGTTCAGGGTAAGAGATTCGTTAAGACTGCATTACCAGCAAATTGACTCATTTCCCGCACCAAGAAGTTCAGAACCGGGAACCATTGAAGTATATATAAAGAAGCAATAGCTGATCAATAGTAGGTTTCAAGCCTGTCAGCATGCATGCCTGGGTGTAAAATATACACTTTGCGTGCCGCGCTATAATTTTTTTCACTCATCTTATTTATTTGCCGCGCTACCTGCGTTATATCCGTTGCTCCATATTATTGTAACAAATAGCCTTCCGGATTGTTTAACAAAGAAGGATCCATAAAGTAAATGAACGGGCAAAAGCGCCTGTTGGATGAATGGCGGTGTGTTAAGGATATCAGCGTAGACTGTAGCATAATGGCAAATTAATCTAGTATACTGCGTTCACCCCCGACTTTCTCCCGCTGGTGTATTTTATGTTTTCTCTGCCACCTTTTCTAATGATTTTTAAATCCGAAGCCATTCGTATTAACTGTTTAGCTATGAATTATAAACTGCTCAAGGGAGGGCATTTGCCTGACCGGAAATGCCGGGAAATATTAGAACTGTTTTGTGACGATCTTACTGCCACACAAATAGCTGACATCAGCCGGGTGAGCAGGGTAACGGTAAATAATTATTTCAGAATTATCCGTTCTGCTATCGCTTCTTTTTGTGAGGCTGAAGCAAGTTTATATACAAGGCAGCAGCTTCCTGTGTTGAATACCGAAGGAACATGCCGCCCGGATGATAACCCTGCTGCCTGTTATGGGTTTTGCTTAAGGAAGGGGAAAGTTTCCACCGCCTGGCTTAACAGTATATGCCCGGCAACAATTCAGCAATTGTATAATGGTCATGAGGCTAAGAATGGAGAATCAAGCCCCGGTTTTGAAGCATATCAGGCAGTGGCTGATTGTAATAACTGGCGTTTATACTGGCTGGCTGAAGATAAAGGAGCTTCTTCTGTGGCCAATGCATTACCGGAAATTACAGGTTTTTGGAAGTATACTAAAAGCCGTTTACAGAAGTTCAGGGGTATGAATAAAAACACTTTGTACCTGCATATTAAGGAATGCGAGTTCCGGTATAATTTGAGGAATGATGATATCCTTATTGTACTTACTGATATTATTAATGCAAGGCGGCATTCAACAGATAAAGTCAATGAAAATCCTGTTGTTGTATAGAAAGTACCATCAGCAATAACGGGAAAGACAGATATATAAGAGCTTATTATTATACTATTAAAATCACTCCGGGGATTTTTTTTCTATGATTTAGCCTTCAGCTCATTCCCGGATCATTTTAACTCAGTTGAAGGAATAGAAGTTTTCTCATGTTTTGGTAAGCAGGTGATTGTCTAATCACCTGCGTTTTTTATCTGCCCGGTCAGTATCTTTCTTCCGGAAAATCTTACAACATACTGATAAAACCCCTATTTTTGCTGCCCGAAATGAAGGAGTTAAATAGATTTTTTAATTCTTGAAAGGAGTCGGATGTAGTATTAAGAAATTTTTTTATAACAGGCGGGATAGCTCAGGCGGTTAGAGCGCAGGATTCATAACCCTGAGGTCTGGGGTTCAACTCCCCATCCCGCTACAAAAGCTCCATACGGGGCTTTTATGCTATATGAAATATACTGTGTACGTTTTATATTCATCCGCATTCGGTAACACTACACCGGCTATACGACAGATTTCCTAATACCTTTTGCTCCATTGTCACCGGCTTTTTGTTGATTTTTTAAAAATCGTTAACAAAACCATTTTTCATTGCTTATTATTTTCGCAGCATCTGATTTCAGGCAGCTATTATCTTATTAATAAACAATCAACATTTGTTAATGCTATGCTAGCGCAGTATCCCAATCTCCGGCGGAACGACCTGCACGTTCGTATTTTTTCAGTTTTCTCTTTTATTCTTTTTATTACTGTTTTTGGTTCTTCTTCCCGTGCCCAGCCGGCCGAAGGCAAAAAGAAATCCACTTTTACAGCTCACCTCATCAATATTGAGTCTGTGGTAAAGGACCCTTTCCGGTACAACACTTCGTTATATAACGGTAGCGGTAATACGCAGGTGTATGCATTGCAGGTACAGGCTCCGGATGGCTGGATAACGCTGTTTCGCACAGCCGGTAGCCAGGTCACCGCGGTGAGGCTGGATTCCGGCAAAACACAGGAAATCTCTCTTGAAATCATGGCTTCCCCGATTGCAAAGCCGGGTAAGTATACTATCCCGGTGAGCGCCGTCAGTAACAACGACTCGCTCCGCATTGAGCTGGAAGCCGTAGTGAAAGGCAACTACAGTCTTGAGCTCACTACGCCTACGGGCCGGCTGAGCGATGATGTTACCGAAGGGCGCAGTAAGCAGCTTCGGCTGGTACTGAAAAACACGGGCTCACTTCCGCTTGACGGGCTGGAGCTTTCCGCGCAATCCCCCGTGCAATGGAGCACAACGTTTGAACCGTCAAAAATAGAAAGGCTTGACCCGGGTCAAACAATGGAGGCAAGTACAACACTCAGCGTTCCCGACAAAACCATTGCAGGTGATTATGTTACCACTTTTACTGCTAAAAACAGCTATACAACAGCTAATGCGGTATTCCGGATGACAGTAAAAACATCGCTGCTTTCGGGGTGGATCGGTATACTGGTAATACTGCTCGCCCTGGGAATGGTGTATTACCTGGTTCGTAAATACGGAAGAAGATAATTTGTTATGGAGAACCCCATTATTGAGCTGAAAGGCTTAACGAAATGCTATAGTTCTGTGAAGGCCGTAGACGATCTCTCCCTGGAGATTGACCGGGGGGAAATATTCGGTTTGCTGGGTCCCAACGGAGCGGGTAAAACCACCACCATTCTGATGATGCTGGGATTGGCGGAACCTGATGCGGGCAGTGCCAGGGTGTGTGGCGTTAATGCCACCGGCAACCCTGTTGCGGTGAAGCGGAAAGTGGGGTATATGCCCGACAGCGTGGGTTTTTATGATGATATGACAGGCCTTGAAAACCTGATGTATATAGGAAGGCTCAACGGAATATCGGAACACGAAATAGCATCGCAGGCACGTAAAACGATGGAAATAGTGGGTCTCGACGGAGAGATGCACAAAAAGACTTCTGCCTATTCCCGCGGCATGAAGCAACGGCTCGGCCTTGCTGATGTACTGATCAGGGAACCGGAGGTTATTATCCTTGATGAGCCTACGCTCGGTATTGACCCCAGTGGCATAAAAGCATTCCTTTCGTTGATACGCCGGCTCAGCCGCCAACAGGGGCTTACAGTATTATTATCATCTCATCAACTGCACCAGGTGCAGCAGGTTTGCGACCGCGTAGGCATTTTTGTAGACGGCAGGCTGCTGGTGGAAGGCAATATGGAAACGCTTTCCCGTAATTTATTCGGAGAGGAGTCATGTGTAGTACAAATTATGCTCAGAGATGCATTGCCCGGCTTCGCGGCGCATGCTGAAGCATTGCAGAAACTGGAAGGCATCAGGAATGTAACCCTACAGGAAAACAGCATTGAAGTGTCGTGCAGTGAAGACGTTACGCCGGATATTGTCCGCTTCCTCGTTCAGAAAGGATTAAATATAACAGGTGTGCACAAAAAGGAATTCGGGCTGGATGAAATTTATCACCGTTATTTTGAG
The DNA here is from genome assembly GCF_035445465.1 of Agriterribacter sp. Classification (NCBI taxonomy): domain Bacteria; kingdom Pseudomonadati; phylum Bacteroidota; class Chitinophagia; order Chitinophagales; family Chitinophagaceae; genus Agriterribacter; species Agriterribacter sp. Next base: position 15,996 of record NZ_DAOMQT010000057.1, on the reverse strand, counting down.
AACAATCAAAAGAAACATATTTCCAATGGAAAGTCCACTGGTTTATTTCAAAGGTCTTTTTTCAAAAGGAATAACACATAATAGTCTTCAGCAGCAGTCTGAGAGTCCGTTCCGGGTAATGGTACGCAAAGAAACGGGTGACCATATCCGCAGTTGGCGCTTTATTGTTATGCTCACACTGATCGCGCTTATTTTCCTGGGTTCAATATATGTATCTCTAAGCAATATCAGCAAGGCTGTGGCTAACATCAAAGACCCCGACCGGATTTTTGTATACCTGAAGTTACTTACCACATCGGATGGAACACTTCCTACCTTTCATATTTTTATCAGCTTCCTGGGCCCGTTACTGGGTATCGCGCTTGGTTTTGACGCGGTAAACGCGGAACAGAATAATGGTACGTTAACCCGCCTGATGGCACAACCGGTGTACCGCGATAACCTCTTGCTGGCAAAGTTTTGCGGTGCGCTTATCGTTGTAAGTATTTTATTTCTTTGTCTTGCCCTGCTGATGACAGGAGTAGGAATGATCATCACAGGTGTTCTGCCGGAGCCGGTGGAGTTGCTTCGTATCCTCTGGTTTGTAGCGTTGAGCATTTTGTATGTGGGCTTCTGGCTGAGCCTTTCCATTCTGTTATCGGTCAGGTTCAGGAATGCTGCCACTGCTGCGCTCACGGGCATCGGCATATGGCTGTTTTTTACCGTTTTTTACCGGATCATTGTAAACCTGGTAGTAAATGCCATGCTTCCGGGGCCGGATTATCTTCGACCGGAAGACCTGCTCTCGTATAATAATCTTCTGTTGTCTCTGTTGCGGCTTGCGCCCAGCCAGTTGTATACAGACGCTGCCACCACATTGCTGATGCCCTCTGTAAGAAGCCTTGGGCCATTGACAATGGAACAGATGGCGGGAGCCATTCCTTCTCCCTTGCCTTTGAAAGAAAGCCTGATGATCGTATGGCCGCAGGTTACCGGACTGCTGGCGGCAACAATGGTTTGTTTTGCCCTGACATATTATCTTTTCATGCGCAGGGAAATCAGAACATAGCTTCAGCTTATTCCATGGGATACGATCCGTGTTATTGAGCAAACGAAATTTTCCACATGCCTCTTAAATCTCCCACTGTAAAATCTTTTGCTTTATCGTTGGGGTATAGGGAATCAATAGTAGCAGCAACGGGCAATGGAATATCTTTTCCGGTTTTTCCATGGCAGGCCGAGCACATGGGCTGCAGCAGTATGGGCTTATAATAGTGAACAATGTTTTTGCCGGCAATAATAGCGGGCTGTAAAGAATCACCATTTGCTTTTGCCGCGGTAAACACTCTCCATTGTATAGCGTCTGTACTGTCCGGAGCATTTTTCGGGTTGCGGTATTTTTCCGCTACCCGTTTGATGGTGATGTTTCCGGAAGCCAGTACAGCAGTAACAGGATAGGCGTTTTCATTGCAGTAGGCTACCGCGCCCTGCAAGCCTTTATTATGTATGGCAATTGTTAATGCGTTGCGCAGGGTGTCAAAAGTGGCTTTAATAATGCTGTCTCCCTGCGCCCGGTAGTCATTTGCCGCTGCTGTGTCAGGCTGACGGCACGATACGCTTATCAATGCACATGCGGTCAGGATATATGCATAGTATGGTCTTTTCATTTGTCGTTTATGGTTTGTAGTTTATAGTTTATAGTTGCATTTCGCTTTTAATTTTGAACTCCAGGCTTCGGGGTTTTTAATTTATAGTTTGTTGTTTGTGGTCTACGGTTGGATTTCGCTTCGGATTTAGAGTTTCAGGTTTCGGATTTGAAATTTATTTGTTTTTTGTGATTTGTTTCCTGGTGCTTTGTATTTACATCGGATTTGAAATTATCTGTCATCGGCAGAAGGCAAATCGCAACTTTCGGCTATACATCTTTTTGGGCGCAAAAATCCCGTAACAAAAAGAAGAACCCCAAATAACAGGGCAGGCCAACCTCCTTCTTTATAATACAGGAATCCGGTTACCATAAAAGCAATACCCAGTCCCCAGCGCAGCAACCTGCTGAACCATATTACATTTTTGGATGATCTTGTATTTGGCATTGTAACACCTTTTCTTTTATTAAGCGGGATATCATGCCGCGTCTTTTGTAGGCTTTTTAAACATGCTAAAAAGCAAAGCCCCCATTACGGCGAAATAAAGCGTGCTGTTGCGCGGATTAGATGTAATGGCACAGGTTCCGCTGTTGCAGCCAACCAGTTTCCAGTAAATAAAACCTCCCACACCGCCAAGGATAGCGCCAGTTAGCAAAAGCTTATTATGGTTCAGCCATTTCTTCATGCTGTAAAAATCGGAAATTACCGTCAATTGCTTCGTGACTTATGTTACATTCAATCCATTATCTTTATTGATAAGCATAGTGTTAAAAAGCTTGTATGAAATTCGCACTCCAAAAATCTCCCATACCGGAATCCAGGATATTTGTAGCCAAAGAGCTGAAAGAAAAACATTTCGATGCTACCTGGCATGCGCACAGCGAATACCAGTTGTTTATGGTACTGAAAGGTACAGGCACCCGGTTCATCGGTAATACGGTGCAATCTTTCAACGAAGGCGATCTGACTTTCCTTGGCCCGGGAGTGCCCCATTTATGGAGGAGCGACAGCGCCTATTTTGATAAGCGGAGTAAGCTCCTTACGCACGGACTGGTTATTTATTTTCCGGGCGATTTCATCGGCGATCTTATAGAAAAAGAAGAGATGCAACAGGTGAAAGACCTGTTTAAAAAAGCCAGGCGCGGTATTGAATATTACGGGCAAACCGTTAGCCGGCTGGGCACTATGATGAGCAATATTATTGCTGCTCATGGGGCTGCAAGCATTATACAATTATTGCAGATGCTCGAAATAATGGCGCAAACAAAAGCATACCGTTTGCTGCACAATGCTGATTATATATACAGGCTGAAAGAATCAGAAACCCGGCGCATTAATGTAGTGTATAATTATGCCGCCCAGCATTTCCGGGGCCGCATTGCCCTGCAGGAGGTGGCCGACCTGCTTAATATGACGCCAACTTCCTTCAGCAGGTATTTCAGGATGAAAACCAGCAAATCGTTTTCCGATTTTATTACTGAACTGCGTATCAGGCATGCCTGCAAATTATTAAGTGAGGAAGATGGTAAAACCATCAGCCAGGTAAGCTATGAATGCGGGTTTAATACCTTGTCCAACTTTAACCGCCAGTTCAGACTGTATATAAAAATGACGCCGAAACGCTACCGTGAGCAGTTCTCTATCCTGTGATTTTTCATGATTTCACTATTTTTTCCATTTTTTGGATAAAATAAAGCCGGTATTGGACATAATCCGATAAATTACAGAAGCACAATTAAATGTAATTTAGTACGGTGTTTTTCCGGTTTCCCATATGGGTTCAGTTGTAAAATAAAGGGAAGCGGTGCTGTGCAGCCGTGTTTTAACCTGCGTTCATTTAACCTGTAATTATTCATTTAATATATACTATTGCTTTATGTCTTCCCCAAAAATCAACATCGCCATTATAGGGCTCGGCTTTGGCGCCGAATTTATTCCCATATACCAGCGGCATCCCGATGCGAACATGTATGCCATTTGCCAGCGGAACGAAGAGAGCCTGAACAACACGGGAGATGCTTTTGGCATTGACAAAAGGTATACGGATTATGACGAATTGCTGAAGGATCCCAATATTGATGCGGTACATATTAACACGCCTATTCCTGATCATGCCGCTCAATCATTAAAAGCATTAAAAGCCGGTAAGCATGTTGCCTGCACTGTGCCGATGGCCACTACGGTAGAAGAATGCAAACAAATTGTGCAGGCGGTAAAAGATACCGGGCTCACCTATATGATGATGGAAACGGTGGTATATGCCAGGGAGTTTTTGTTTATGAAAGAACTCTATGAAAAAGGAGAGCTGGGGAAAATACAGTTTCTAAAGGCCAGTCACCAGCAGGATATGGATGGTTGGCCAAATTATTGGCCGGGGTTGCCTCCCATGTATTATGCCACACACTGCGTAGGGCCGGTGCTGGGATTAACAAGGTCGGAAGCAGAATACGTATCCTGCTTTGGCTCTGGAATCATAAGAGAAGAGCTGCATGCGTTTTACAATTCTCCTTATGCTGTAGAGAGCACGCATATCAAATTCAGGAATTCGGACCTCAGCGCTTATGTATACCGTTCTTTATTTGATACGGCACGGCAGTACCGCGAAAGCTTTGAAGTATATGGCTCGAAAAAATCTGTTGAATGGCCGTTGATCGAAGGCAAACCGTTAGTGGTGCATACCGCCAAACGCCCGGAACCAGAGATACCCGAAGAAGTGGAGTCGCCCGATTACGCTCATTTATTGCCGGAGCCTATTCAGGGGTTTACCACGGGTGGCGTGTATGATACAGATGAGCACCAGCATCTCTCTTTTTTGCAGGGTGCAGGTCATGGCGGATCACATCCGCATCTGGTGCATGAATTTGTAAGCGCACTGGTACAAAAAAGAGAACCGTTCCCCAATGCAAGGCAATCCGCCAATATCACCTGTGTGGGCATACTGGCGCATGAATCGGCAAAGAAGGGAGGTGAAATTATTAAGCTGCCGGATTTCACCTTGTCCTGAATTGTTTGTCATTACAATAATAATATAACACAGAACGGATCAGCTATAATTGCTCTTTTCAGCAATTGCTCATCCATGATGCCGGTAGTTCACCACTAAACCAAAATAAAACCGAACAAATGACACGCAATATCCTGCTATCCCTGCTTTGTATCTTCTCTTTAACTTTGCTGTTACATTCCTGCAAACAGCAGGAAAAAGATGATAAGCCCCGGCGGTTAGAAATATTATTTCTCGGACATAAAAGCAAGCACCACGATTCGGAGAAGCTGGCAGAGTTGCTTTCACAGGAATATTTTAAAAAAGGGATCAATATTACCTATACTACCAATCCGGATGATCTGTTAGGAGAAGATATGAAGCTATATGACGGGCTGCTGCTATACGCTAACCACGACAGCATTACCGCACCACAGGAAAAGGCGCTGCTGGAATATGTGCGTTCGGGTAAAGGATTTATTCCGTTGCATTGCGCGTCGTGGTGCTTCCGCAATTCACCGGAAGTGGTGGAGATGACCGGCGGCCAGTTTAAAACACATCAATACGATTCTTTTACTGCTGTTATTGTTAAGCCGGATCATCCTGTAATGAAAGATGTGCCTGCCTTTTCTACGGAAGACGAAACCTATGTGCACGATAAGATCAGTAAAGATATAGAAGTGCTTACTGAACGTATAGAAGGCGATCATCGCGAACCGTATACCTGGGTACGTAATTATGGAGAGGGAAGGGTTTTTTATACAGCTTACGGGCATGATGAAAAAACATGGATGAACCCCGGCTTTTTGAAATTAGTTTACAACGGTATCATGTGGGCAGTGGGCGATCATGCAAAATCACTGGCAGAACAATTCGATATGCCCGATCCGAAGTATACGGATGCACGGATGCCCAATTATGAAAAGCGCGATCCGCCCCCGCAATTCCAGGAACCACTATCGCCTGAACAATCTATGAAACTGATACAGGTGCCGGTAGGGTTCGAAATACAACTTTTTGCCGCTGAACCCGATATCAATAAACCTATTTACATGAACTGGGATGAAAGAGGGCGTTTATGGATAGTGGAAACCATGGATTATCCCAACATGGTGCGTGATAACAAAGAGCAAGGGAAAGATATGATTAAGATACTGGAAGACACGGACGGAGACGGCAGGGCAGATAAGTTTACCGTGTTTGCCGATAAGCTGAACATTCCTACCAGCTTCGCCTTTATTAATGGCGGCATCGTAGTGGCACAGGCGCCCGATTTTTTATTTCTGAAAGATACGGATGGTGATGATAAAGCCGATGTACGGGAAAAAATCATTTCGGGCTGGGGAACATTTGATACGCATGCGGGACCTTCCAATTTCCGTTACGGCCCCGATAATACAATATGGGGAACGGTTGGTTATTCCGGCTTTAAAGGCGTGGTGGGCGAAAGTAAAGATACCATGCGCTTTAGCCAGGGCCTGTATCATTTTACAGCCGATGGAAAGCAATTGGAATTCCTGGGCAACACATCGAACAATACATGGGGGCTGGGCTTTTCGGAAGATTTCGATGTTTTTATATCAACCGCCAACAACACGCACAGCGCTGCGTACACTATCCCCAAACGTTATTTTGAGATGTCGGGACAGGGTGCGGAAACTGGTATAGATAAAATTGAAAGTCATTATACCATGCATGTGGTAACCAAAAACCTGCGGCAGGTGGATGTGCACAATGGTTTTACCGCCGCGGCGGGGCATAGTTTATATACCGCGCGTACTTACCCGAAAGCGTACTGGAACAGGATTGCTTTTGTAAGCGAGCCCACCGGCAGGGTTATTCATCGCAATATTATTGAACCCAATGGTTCTACTTTTAAAGAGGGTGAAGATGGGTGGAATTTTGTAGCCAGCGCCGACGATTGGTTTGGCCCTGTACAGGCGGAAGTGGGTCCGGATGGCAATGTGTGGATGCTCGACTGGTATAATTTTATTATTCAGCATAATCCAACGCCGCAGGGATATGAAACGGGTAAAGGCAATGCCTATATAAATCCTATACGGGATTCTTTAAGAGGGAGGATATACAGCATCCGCTATAAAAAAGGGAAAAAAGATAAGATATCATCACTCCACAAAAAAGATACAGATGGACTGATCAATGCGCTGGGCAGCCCCAATATGTTTTGGCGTACTACCGCGCAGCGTTTGCTGGTTGAATCAGGTGATAAAAGGATAGTGGATAAATTATATAAGATCATAGAAAACACTTCAGTTGATGAGATTGGTCTAAATGCACCTGCAGTGCATGCATTATGGACATTGCAGGGTCTGAAAGCGTTTAGCGGCGATAATAAGGAAGCGCTGAACGTTGCCATTGGCGCATTAAAGCATCCTTCGGCAGGCGTGCGCAGGGCTGCCATACAGGTATTACCGGCAACGGAAGAGGTTTCAAAAGCACTGATTGAAGCTGACATATTTAAAGATAAAGATTTGCGGGTAGTGCTGGCCGCCGTATTAAAAGCATGCGACCTTCCTGCATCGGAAACACTGGGAGAAGTTTTATTTAAGCTTGCCAGTAAGGAAGGCGGTAGCGCCGAAGACAAATGGATCCAAAAAGCATTGTTTATTGCATCGGGCATACAGCAGCAGGGTTTTGAAAAAGCATTTAAAGCCAGCGGCATCAGCGAACAGGTGGAACTGGGCAAAGCCGGTTTGATCCATCGTATAATGCTGCGTTCAAAATTAAATGTGCTCTCACTGCCTCAAAATACGTATATCCGGCCCGACCTCTTGCCCGATCTTACGGGAAGGGAATTGTTTTTTACTGCAAATGTGGAATTGAACAATAAAGATCATAAGAAAGGAGTAATTGTGGCCCAGGGCAATAAAGCCAACGGGTATGCAGTGTATGTTGATAATGCCAAAAAATTGCATTTCCAGGTTAACCAGAATAATCAATCTTATACCATACAATCCGGGGATAGTGTTGACGATACCTTTTCCGTAACCGCCAAACTTTTCAAAGGAGGTGTTATGGAATTGCTTTTAAATGATAAAGAAATTGCTACAGGTAAAGCAAAAGGGTTGTTTGGCATACCCTTGCGTGATGCCGGCATCCGCATAGCGAATGATTACTGGAACAGCGGCGCAAAAAAAGCAGGCAATTATGAAGACAGCGCACGAAATATAGGAAGGGTATACGATGCACGCATGGAAACCCTGCTTGCCGAATCGCAACAAGCCGATCTGGGTAAGCCCGACCAGGTAATTATAATGAGAACAGTGCAGAACGAAATGAAATTTGAGAAAACAAAAATTACAGCCAAAGCGGGAACGATACTGGAAATCGTGCTTAACAATATAGATTTCATGCAGCACAATTTACTGGTATTAAAACCCGGCAGCATGGAAAGGGTAGGAGCGGCAGCGGATAAGCTGGCGCAGGTACCCGAAGGCGTTAGTATGCAGTATATTCCTTCCGTTCCGGATGTTTTATTTGCAACGCCATTGGTTAATCCCGATCAAAAGTTCAGCTTAAAATTCCGTGTGCCGGATATCCCCGGCGATTATCCCTATATATGCTCTTACCCGGGGCATTGGAGGATCATGAATGGCGTGCTTACGGTGGTGAAATAAATATAGTATCCTATACAAAGATCCGTATTTGAAGCGTCAGGCACGGGTCTTTATTTTGAATTATGTTTTGAAAATAAGATGTGATTTGATATGCTGAGAACACGGAAAGTAAGAAACGATATTACAGGCAACTGGGATGATTTTGTTGGCCATAAAACAGTTTTTAATGCTACGTTTACTGAAAAACAATTACTTTTCCCTGTACCGAAACAAGAAATAGACGTAAATCCTAATTTATTGCCAAACAATACAGGGTTTTAAAACAGATTACAGAATCATTATTCATTGTTGCGAAGGGCTGCTTTAAAAGGCGGCCTTTTACTTTATGTGTTTCCGCTGCATTTGTATGGCTGTGTTTGATAAGCTGCAAAGTTCTGCCGGAAGGAAAGAACTTATATGTATTGCCTTTCATTCTATCTCAGTTTATAATGGATCACGGAGCTCATCTACAGATATTCTTTTTCCATCCATCATCGTTTGATGCAAAGAAATAATAGCCTGCCTGCCCTGTGCATCGGAAGGCATATTTATAATGGCGCTGCCTTTTGAACGCCCGTTAAATTTGTTGCGGATGACCATTACAGAATCCACGGTACCAAAAGGAGAAAATAACTTCCTTACATCGGCATCAACGGTATTAAGACTGATATTGGATATTTGTATATTCATATAAAAACTTTCCGGATAAATTAAGTATATAAAACAACACTACCTATTTTATTATTAGATGGCTAACCGGCTATGGCAACAGGCTTGCAGTACGCATGATTAAGAAAACGGTCTGCCATATCTTAAAATATAAAATCCAGGCGCTTTCAAAAGATTACCTTTACCACCGCATTTCTTTCCATTACATACTTTCCTTCTGGCGAAGGTATGTTTCCTAATGACAGGATTATTTAAAAAGAATATATGACAAAAGATGAAGTCGAAACATTTCTGATGCGCATACAATCAGAAGAATTACCGGTACAAATTGGGTTTAAAACACGTAAATCTTTTGTTGGGTTATTCATTAAAACGGGTGATTATACCGATCTGAAATCAAAGAATTTCTGGCGGATCGTTGGAGCGTCTAAAATTGATGAATACAAAGTATCCGGTAACAGGGATCTGGCAAGGATTTATAATGGAATGGAGTTTACCCGGTTGTCAAAAGTGCAATAGTCATTGCTATTGATTGTTTACCGGAACATTGGGCGTTTGTTTGCTCCTTTTTGCCGTCATGTTTTTGGCTCTTTTTTCCTGGCCAATGAAATAGGAGGGAGAGTATCTTGAAAACAACATGTCTTTTATTTTTGATAACAGGCTCAGGCGCCGGAATGCCACTATCTTACTTAGCTGATGCGAAAGACAAACCGTGAATTCATCAGCCGGCAACGCCAATGCTGCATCGTTAACATTAATGGTATATCTGCCAAAAAAGCTAAGATCAGATTCCATAACCTGATTCATTAACTCCTCTTTTCTTAACCTGATATCGCATCTGTAAAGGTCTTTATACAAACTGAATACTAAATGTTTTAAAATTTTATCCGCGTCAGTAATTGTCATATTCCGGCAGGTAAACCCCTGCTGAGTTTAATGGTTGCAAAACGTACATTCCTCTAGTTATAGCATAAGTAAAAAGGGGCTGTCTCAAAAGTAATATTTGCCACTAAGTCACGAACCTGCCTGCCGGCAGGCAGGAACACGAAGAAAATAAAATCTGAAGATCAGGACTTTGTGCCCTTGTGTCTTAGTGGCATATTTTCTATACCGCCCCTTTTGAGACAGCCTCTTTTCCGATCTGTTTAATAGGAAGATTTATTCCGCTCTTCTCTTTGCCTGGCTTCGTTTACTTTAATAAACCGCCCGTCAAGGGAAGCGCCATTCAGTTCGCGGATAGCTTTTTCGGCAGCGTTGCTTTCAGGCATATCTACAAAGGCAAAACCCCTGCTCCTGTTGGTAACTTTATCCATGATGATGTTTACGGAACTCACTACGCCGTATTGGGAAAATTGTTTTACTAAGTCTTCATCCACAACGGCGAAGCTTAGATTTGAAACATAAATGTTCATTTCTTTGAATTATTTTAAAATAAAAATGATCTGAGAAAAAAGCAGCGGTAAAAAAGATGGCTAACCAATAGCAGGAATCATTCACTTACAGAATGCTGAGAAACTCAAATTGTTATCCTTACGAATATACGCTTAAATACCGGCTTGTCCGATATTTTTTCGAAATACGGGTTATCACGTGTATTGCTGCTTCAAATTATGAACGGCTTTCTGCTTCCTTTTCCATCATCAGGTAGGCCTTGATAAAGCCATCTAACTCACCATCCATTACAGGCTGCACATTTCCTACTTCATAATCCGTGCGGTGGTCTTTGATCATCTTATAGGGATGGAATACATAAGAACGGATCTGGCTGCCCCATTCAATTTTTTTCTTGCTGGCGTTAGAAGCATTCTTCATTTCTTCCCGCTTGCGTATTTCTTCTTCATACAAACGGCTCTTCAGCATTTTTAATGCCTTCTCCCTGTTCTCTCCCTGGGTACGGCTTTGCTGGCATTCCACGATAATGCCGGAGGGAATGTGCTTTAACCGTACAGCAGTTTCTACTTTATTTACGTTTTGACCGCCCTTGCCGCCGCTGCGGTAAAACTCCCACTCCAGGTCTGCAGGGCTTACGGCTATGTCAATGGAATCATCTACGAGAGGATATACAAAAATGGAGGCGAAAGAAGTATGCCGCCGGGCATTGCTGTCGAATGGAGAAATGCGCACCAGGCGATGCACTCCGCTTTCCGACTTAAGAAATCCATAAGCAAAAGGTCCATCAAATTGCAGCGTGGCAGATTTTATGCCGGCTCCATCGCCTTCCTGCCAGTCTAACTCGCTAACGCCCCAGCCGTGTTTCTCGCCGTACATCCGGTACATACGGGCCAGCATTTCAGCCCAGTCCTGGCTTTCCGTTCCGCCTGCGCCGCTATTGATCTGCAGCACGGCGGGTAATTCATCTTCGGGCTGGTTAAGTGTACTTTTAAATTCGGCTTCTTCAATACGGTCGTTGGCAAACTCGTACGCTGCTTTTATTTCCTCTTCCGTTCCTTCTCCTTCTTTCCAGAAATCGAACAGCACGGCAAAGTCTTCTACCGCTGTATGCACATCTTCATACAACTTTACCCAATACTCATTGAGCTTGGTATCTTTAAGGATTTGTGTAGCCCGTGCATTGTCGTCCCAAAAGCCGGGGGAAAGCGTAAGCTGCTTATCATTTGCTATTTTGTCGCGCCTGTTAGCAACGTCAAAGAAACCTCCCCAATCCCGCCAGGCGGGACCTCATATCTTTTATGTGCTCCTGTGTCATAGCCGGCAAAAATAAGGGTTATTTGAGATTTGAAATTTAAAATTTGAGATGCTACGGTCGGTACCCGATAGAAGGAGGGTCAGACCGTATATTACGTTTACCTGCAGCAATCCTTTTTCACAAATAATCCTTTTAAAAAATGCAGGAAGGAAAATATGATCTTTTTTGTTGTCATCTTTTCTTTTTATCCGGTAAATACTACAATGCCGGGTGCAAAGTTACGAATGTATGATCAAAAGCTACCAACTATCAGCCTTCAGGCGCGGCTGCTGACCGGCAGAAGCCTTTGTGGGAAAGATTAAATAGTTAAATTTGTACAAATATGATAAATATGAATGCAGTAAACCAGATGCGTAAAGAAGTAAAGAAATACATTGATACGGCTGATGAAAAAGTGGTAAAGATGATCCATGCAATGCTGGAAGTAGATGCCGAAGCTGATTGGTGGGACGCGATGCCGGATGAAATAAAGGCGGATATCGAAATTGCAATTAGCCAGGCTGATAAAGGTGAAGTATTGTCTCATGCAGAAGTAAAGAAAAAATATCCACAATGGTTTACAAAGTAGTGTGGACCCTGAAAGCCCTGCAAACATACATAGAAAACATGCATTACCTGGAAACAGCCTGGACAGAAAAGGAGGTAAAGAAATTTGCATTCACGGTTGAAAAGAAGGTTTCTGTTTTATCAAAACAACCGGGTATCGGCTCTCCCCGCAACAAGAAACAGCAAAATATCAGGCATACTATTTTGTATAAAAGAGTGTCATTGATTTATCGTATTAATAGCAAGGAAAAGGAAATTGAATTATTACGATTCTGGAATACGTATCAAAATCCATCGAAATTAAAAGAGAAATGACAATGATGCTCTGCTTGTGGCAATTTATCCTGCCGGTACGCGACAAGGAAACTTCAAACCTGAAACCCATTCACTTATTCCTATTCACCGCTCACGCTGATCTCTAATTCACAAAATTCCAGAAAATACCCATCTTGAAAAGTAAACCCTGGTAAGGATATAATGGTGCGGCCATATTGTTATTGGTAAAAGAAAAACCGTCCAGTTCCAGCGTATTCAGGTTCTCCAGGCGTACAAAAGCGCTGAAGCTCCTGATCCTGAAGTTCACAAAAGCCGCAATGTCGGGCAAGTTAGCTATGCGGATGCCATCCTGCGGAAAGAACTGTCCTGTTACCGGGGAATAGTTATCGGCGGTATAGGGTGTATAATACCTTGAATCCAACCCTAAAGCGATATTCAGGTTCCTGAAGAACTGTCCCTGGAAAACAATACGGTTGCGCAGGTAGAGCAGAGGAATATTAACCGGTGTATTACCGGCTGTTTTTTGAAGGGCCACATCTGCATACCAATGCCAGAACTTACTTATCCTGAAATCTTTGCTGCCTTTAATTTGCAGCACGTTAAAAGGGGCAGCCTGCTGGTCTGCTTCATAAAAATTTTTAAAATAGGCATAATTGCCAATAAGATAATAATGACCGCCGAGCTGTAATTGTAAAGCCGGCACCGTAAGCGTGCCGAACAGGTGTGTAATATTTTCTTTACTAGTACCGTCTGCTGGTGGCTTAACCGGAAACCCGCTGGTATTGCGGAGAAGGTAAGATGGTGTTCGGTTGGCATTTTCGAAACCCACCTGCAGCGATCCTAAAGTATTGCTGAGTAGCCTTTCCAGGCTTATATACGCTCTGTAATCGCCGGCGTTAAACCCTGTTGGATATAGTTGGGCATAAGCCTCAATATCCCATTTTTTATTGCGGGTGCGGTTCCTGTATTCGCCATGCAGAAAAATATTGTACAGCATGTCGCGTGTGGAATCAGTTCTTTTCAGGGACAGATTTTGCATGCCGGCGCCCACTTTCAGAAATTGCTGCTGGTTTTTGATGTCTGGGAACTGGTATATGGAAAAATCGTTAATGACTTCTTTCCAGGCATCCTGGTAAAGCAGTTTTTGGGTGCTGCTGTCTAATGCGATATCATAATTTTTTTTATAGAAGGCGCTGTCCGGCGCAATATCCTGGAACAGGTACTTATACGTGTTGTATTGAAGCGTATGTTCTATGCGGAAACGGGGATAAAAAAGTTTGATAACCGTAGAGTCGGTTACCAATGAATCTTTTTTCCCGAAATCGTATTGTTGTCTTATCAATAGCTTAATCTGGTTATATTTATTCCCGGTTTTTAATTGCGTGTTAAAAGGGTCGCGGCTGTAGGTGGCATCGCCCGCAGTATTGATGGGAATATTAAAGCGGTCTGAATACGTACCCGTTTTATCTACCAGGAAACTGTCATTGGCTATACCGCCGTTTTCGGCAGACTGAAGGCTGTTGGTTAGTCCTATAAAATATATGCCATATCGTTTATTGGGCGACTGGTAATAAGTGTTGAGCCGCAAATTGGAATGATTGGTGCTCTGGCTTTTAAAAAATCCGGGTGCATTAATGAGCCGGAACTGGAAAGCGAAATTCCAGTTGGGTTTGATATTTTGTGTATGTAAGATATTAATGAACTGCTCTGCACCACTGCCAATCAGGTAATTTAATTCGGTAAAGGGCCGGGTGGTATTATAAAACCGCGTTTGCTCAATAGTAAAGGCATAAGCGTCAAAGGCATGAAACCCCGGATCCCACCCCGGTGCTGCTGATGGATTGAACAAAAGGGAAGTGGTGGCTGTTCCGTTATTGCCCAGCCATACATACTCCGACTTTAAAGGGATCTTTATATAAAAATCAATTAAAGATGAATCAAAAGTGTAAGAGCGCACCGAATCAATATATTTAAAGCGTATGCTTACAGAATCCGCGAAGGGATCGCGGTGCTCAAATTTGATAGAATCATTTCCTCCCGATCTGCCTCCCCTTCCCATATTACTGATATTGCCCAGCCTGCCCGGAAGCTGCTGCGATAAGGCGGGCAATGCGGAACCCACCAATATAAATAACAGTAAGTATGTAAATATTTTCTTCAATGCTGTTAGCTTAATCCTGTTCACGGCGAAAATACCTGAAATCGGCTCATATCTGTTGAAAAAAATGGGTGGATCAAATAGCTTTAACTAACTCTTTAAATAAGGCAGTAAGCTTTGGCTCCGCCGCGGATGCCGCCTGCAGCACTTCTTCATGTGTAATAATATTATCTTCCTCGCGTATGCCCATGTCGGTAATTACGCTTATGCCAAATACCTGTATGCCGGCATGCACCGCCACAATCACTTCCTGTACCGTGCTCATCCCTACGGCGTCTCCTCCCAGCACATGAATCATTTTATATTCTGCACGCGTTTCAAAAGTAGGTCCCGTTACGCCAAAATACACACCTTCCTTTACAGGGATACCCAGTTGCCCGGCAATTGCTTTTCCTTTGCTGATCAGCGTTTTTGCATAGGGTTCGCTCATATCGGGAAAGCGGGTACCAAAAGCGTCCTCGTTTTTGCCTATTAAAGGATTTACGGTTGCCAGGCTAATATGGTCGGTAATGATCATCAGGTCGCCAACAGCAAAAGCAGTATTAACACCGCCCGCCGCATTGCTGATGAGCAGGGTATGAACACCAAGGAGTTTCATTACACGAATGGGAAAAGCAACTTCCGTAGCAGCATGTCCTTCGTAAAAATGCAGGCGCCCCGCCATTACCACGATATTTTTTTGGCCGATTTTACCAAAGATCAGCCTGCCCGAATGTCCTTCAACCGTAGAAACAGGAAAATGAGGTATTTCGGTATAACGGATTTCCTTTTCCACCGTCATTTCGCTTACAAAATTGCCCAGTCCGCTGCCCAGCACAATACCTATTTCAGATGGCATGTTATAGCGGCTTTTAATATAGGTAACAGCTTCCCTTATGTTATCGGGTATAGTGGTCATGCAGGTATTTTATGGCGGCAAAGATAAGGAGAGGAGAAGGGAAAAAAGAGGAGAGGTAAAACAAGCGTGTTTGTCTGCAGGCATTCATCGAAACTTTTGGCATTTTTACCGGGTTTACTATACTTGAACGGAATTATTAACGTTTTGCAAAGATGGCTCCACTTTACTGCCCTAAATATAAACCCTATGGTTATTAAAAAATTAAGGCTTTTTTTGCTGGTGATCCTTTTACCGGCAATGGTATTTATGCTGGTAATAGGAATGCAGCAATACCAGCATACCGCTGTGGCGCAAAATGCCGGAGCTGATATTTCAACTGTTGCTACCTGCACAGGAAGCAAGAACTGTAAAGCATGCAAGAATTGCAGTTCCTGTAAGCATTGTAAACAGGAAAAGGGTTCATGCGGAGTATGTAGATAAAGTACTTCTGCTAACAAATTAGCCGCAGATACGCAGTTTTTTTCTCCCGAGTTGTCCAAATTAGGTCAGCACATCCAATTTTTCGAGGATTTCCGAG